>JBFHGX010000015.1:0-45831 GCA_041582875.1 Bacteroidales bacterium
ATTACATGGGAACAACCAGCATCAAAATGAAGGATTATTCTGAGGGAATTGCCTTTTTCACAATAAATATAAAAAAGGAACAGGAAAATGAGGGAGAATATTATACTGATTCGTGGGATGACTTAGAATTGCAGTCGCTTATTTTGCAAATGAATGAACAAAAATTATCTGAAGATGAAACAAAAGTTGGTCATGTTTTCCTTGACCTAATTTTTAGTGGGGGAACTTATGATGATGTTCAAATAATTTATAAAAAGGTAACAGATAATCCAGAGTCTGTTTTTATTGAAAGGGTTTTTAATTATGTATTGTTTATTCAGTATGGGTATGGATTAAACGAAAAGCGATCGAATGTCCTTATTGATCATGATAGTACATTATCCTTTGTAATGGTGCTAAATGCACACTTAAAGCAGATAGGTAAAAAGAACCAAGAGAGCATTGAGATGTTAAGTCGTGCTATTTCGGCCACACCCAATTATACTTATGCATATAATATGCGTGGGAGGTTGTATTCAGCAACAAAGCAATACGATAAGGCCTTGCAAGATTTTCAATTTGCTGTGAAGTTAAACCCCGAATATTTGTTAGCACAGTATAATACAGCAGACACCTATTATAATTTAGCTTTTTTTCGTCAGGCTTTAAACAGTTTTAAAGCCTTTCAAAAAAAGCTTAAAGAGTTTCCCCTTTTGGATTGTTCCATTGGAAAATGCTTTTTTGAACTGACCGAATACGATAGTGCTATGTGTTATTATGACAAAGCAATAGCCCTTTCTTCAAATTATGCCGAAGCCTATTATGGCAAGGGAAAGGTATTTTTTCAAACAGAAGATTACCAAAATGCGATGATCAATTACAACAAGTGTATCCATTTTGGAGGAAAAGAAGGGGTGTATTTTTTAGACCGGGCCAAATTAAAAATGATCAGAAAAGAATATACTTCGGCATTACTGGATTTTGAGGAAGCGATTAACGCTGATGGTCATCTTGCAGAAGCATACTACGGTGCCGGATGGGCCTCATATCTGATTGGGAAATATTTTCAGTGTATCGATTATTCAACTCTGGCGGTTCAAAACAATCAAAAGGATTTCAAAGCCATGTTCAATATCGCGATAGCCCATTTGAGGTTGGGTCATTTCGATGAATCACGCAAATATTTCTTATCGGCGGCCAAAGCAAATTTGGTGTATAGCGATACCATCGAGCCCAAAGTTTTTGTTGATCTTCAGAACTTGATTGATGCCGATAAATTTAAAGAAGCAGCACAAGAAATTACGAAGATGCTTTTGGAGCTTAATCTAACAAAAGTAAAAGAGACCAGCTGATTACAATGATTTCAAATTTTGGAGGTGTATTCCCTGTTAACTTTGATACATCTCATCAATTAAGTCTTTGTATAGCTCTGTAACATGTTTGCGTTTTATTTTCAATGTGTTGGTTAGTCCGCTATTTTCGATACTCAATGGCTCAGGAAGTAGTACAAACCGCTTAATTTGTTCGTATCCATCCAAGTTGTTCTGATCCTGATCGATGAGTTGCTTATAAAACTTGATAATTTCAGGATGATCAACTATTTCGCGATTGCTTATACTTTTGAGATTTAAATGAGGATGGGCTTGCTGAAGAAGTTCAAAGGCGGGAATAACAAGTGCCGATACATACTTTTTATTATCGCCAACTACTACAATCTGTTCTATGTATTTGTTCTGACCCAGCAAGAGTTCCAGTTTCTGAGGCGAAATGTATTTTCCTCCTGAAGTCTTCATCATGTCTTTTATTCTGTCAGTCATTACCAGGTAGTTATCATCGGTAATATATCCTTTGTCACCGGTTTTGAATGCCTTTCCTTGGAGCACTTTTTCTGTCTCGACAGGCTTTTTGTAGTATCCTTTAAAAACGGTGTCGCCTTCCACAATAATTTCCTCGTTTTCTCCAATGCTGACCTTGGTTTCCGGCATGATGGAACCACACGTGTTTAAGTCGAAAGTATCTGTTTTCATGCACGAAACGGTGGCAGTAGTTTCAGTAGCGCCATATCCATAATTTACAAAAAGGCCAATGGCATGAAAAAACTTAAGTAAATCAGGCTGAATGGCAGCTCCGGCACAAGGTGTTGTTCTGAGGTTTCCTCCAAATATACCCATTAGCTTTCCCAATACCAATTTCTGAGCTATTTTGTGTTTTACGGAAAGTAAAAAAGGTAGCCTGTGTTTTCCAATGGTCTGATGTCCTACAGCAACCGACCAATCAAAAATCTTTTGTTTTATTGAACTCCAATGATGGTATTCTTCAAAAATACCTTCATGGGTTTTTTCAAAAAATCGCGGTACCACACACATCACGGTAGGTTTAACCAAAGGCAAAGTTTCGATTACTTTTTTGGGGTTCGACAGGAAAGTGTTGACTCCACCACGATACATCATAAAGAAAGTCCAACTGCGCTCAAAAATGTGGCTTAAAGGCAAAAAAGCCAATGAGCTATCGTTTTCAGTGATGTCTAAACGGATGTCGTTTATTTTAAAGGCGTGCATGAAATTCAGGTGCGAAAGCATGGCGCCTTTGGGCTCTCCGGTGGTTCCCGAGGTGTAAATAATAGAGGCAATATCTTCTTCATGGGCATTTTCCAACGCACTGTTTAGGAGGGTCTCATCATCTTTTGTTCCTAGTTTACAGAATGTATCCCATGAAATAACGGAATGATTTATTGTGTTTGCGTTTGTGAATGTTATGATGGTTTTCAATGAAGTTTTATCCAACAGCCACAGGGCTTTTTCCAATTGTTGGGCATCATCCACAAATATCAACTCCATCTGGGTTTCGTCCACAATATATTTTAATTGATCACGGTTACTTGTGCCATAAAAAGGTACCACAATGCCCCTTATGGAAAGAATCCCAATATCTGCCATGGTCCATTCTGGACGGTTATTGGCAAAAATACCAATCTTCGATTCAAACGAATATCCCAGTGATAACAACGCCTTAGAGACTTCCTTGTTTTTGGAAGCCAAAAAATCCCAGCTTAAATTTTCCAGAGTGCCAGATGCTTCGTTGATGAGTCTGAATACCGGACGTTGTCCGTATTTTTTGGCTCCCTGAAGAACCATGTGTGCCAGGTGATTTATCATATAATTTTATTTGAAAGCGTTTTATTGCTTACTCTCCATTTCAACCAATGCCACAAATGCAGTTTTATCATTTGCTGTTTTCTGTCCCCGATAAACTCCATTTATCGAGGTGTTTTTCTGTATGTTAATGTGTTCGCCTAAAACACATTCACTAAAATAATTCATCTGAACAAAAGTAAGTCTTTGCTCCCCTTGATCCATATACATGGCGTCGGTTAACCAATCGAAATATTTTCGTGCGTTGGTGTGGCCATTCATGTCCATATCGGAGTATTTGGGGACAACCTCAAAAATGGTAAGGTAGTCATTGTTTCGGTTCAATGTTGGGAGTTCACGTGTAACAGCCTGATATGAAGAAGTATACTCTTCAATATTAACATATTTATCGATACGCTGAGGTCTGCGCGAGGTTAAATCGATGATAAACCATTCAGAAGTGGCTCTACAGAGCACTTCTCCATTAGGAGTAGTAACAATAAAATCGCGAAAAGCAGCCAGCCCTTTTACTACCCTTGGCCATGTTTCAACAATCACCTGTTCCTGCCATTCGGGCATACGTATCAACTCCAGGTTTATTCTGAAGAGCACCCAGGAGGCATTGAAAACGCTGGTTTGGGTAAATCCGAATCCCAAATGTTCGGCATGTTGAGTGGCTGCTCGTTGAAGTAAAATATTTAATCCGGTTAAGGTAAGTTTTCCGTCTAAACTGATGTCGTCCCAGTTGACAGTAAATTGTTCCTTCCAGGTTTTTTGAACCATGATATATTTTTTCGGCAAAGGTAGCATCTCTGGTGTGATATAAGATTACTGTCTTTAAAAACTTACCTTATTGATGGACACCATTTGTCATTTATATAGGCATCAATACAATTTTACGTATTTTAGTGAAGTCAAAAATCGTATAAATGACTCGGATACTACAGTACTTATTGATTGTTTTTATAGTGGTGGCAATGGTTTCATGTGGTAGTGACACTCAATCAAACCCTTTTAAAAAAAGAACAATAAAGGCTGTTAAAGAGCAAAATCAAGGATTATCTTTGGTGTTAGCTTCTAAAAAAATCAGGGCTGTTACTAATTATGGTTCACTCAGCTATTTTATTTACCGAGGCGAACCTATGGGGTATCAATATGAATTATTGAAAAACTTGTGCAACTCCCTCGATGTGGAATTGGAATTGTTTATTGAAAAGGATTTGAGTAAGTGCATCGATATGCTGAACAACAGTGAAGTAGATATACTTGCTATGGGGCTTACCATGACCAATAAGCGACGCAAGCAATTGTTGTTTACTGAGCCGATAATTGTTTCGAGACAAGTGCTGGTGCAACGTAAACCCGATGGATGGCGAAAGATGGCTACTGCTGATGAAATTGAATCGCATATGCTGCGTTCGACATTGGATTTGTCGGGGAAGACCATTTATGTGGAAGAAGGCACTGTATTTGAAGAACAGCTGAGCCGGCTTGCTGATGAGATTGCTGGTCATATTGAGGTGGTTTCTGATCACCGAGAGGTAGAGGAGCTCATTGCTGCGGTGGCTTCGGGTGAAATAGATTATACCATTGCTGATGAGCATGTGGCAATGGTAAATACCCGTTATTATCCCAACCTGGATGTGTCTACTGCGGTTAGTTTCCCTCAAAAGATAGCTTGGGCGGTTGATGTCAATCAGTTTGCTTTGGCCGACACCATCAATGCTTGGGTAAAAACATTTAACAAGGAGCTTATATCCAGGTTGTTATTCAATAAATATTTTAAGAATATCCGGTCGGGCCGGATTTCGAAAAGCAACTACTATTCTTACACAGGAGAACATCTTTCTCCTTATGATTCGTTGATCAGAATCGGAGCTCAAGAATTGGGATGGGATTGGAGGTTGTTGGCTTCGTTGATTTATCAGGAATCGGAATTTAAACCGCAGGTAAAAAGCTGGGTAGGTGCTTTTGGGTTGATGCAATTGATGCCATCGGTGATGCAAACTTATGGAATTGACTCCACGGCTTCTCCGGAAGTTCAAATAATGGCCGGCGTTAAGCATTTGAAAAGTATTGAGCACCAATTACCTGATGAAATTACTGATTCGTTGCAACGCATGATGTTTACCATGGCAGCTTATAACAGTGGATTAGGACATGTTTTGGATGCCCGACGATTGGCTAAAAAGCACAACATGGATCAAAACCAGTGGATTGATCAAACCGAGGTGTTTGTATTAAAATTATCCGATAAGCAATACTATACTGATACAGTGGTGTATTACGGATTTATGAGAGGAGATGAAACTTACACTTTTGTACGAGATATCGTTGATCGCTATGGGCATTACATCAATTTAATTGGTAATGACTCCAACAACAACCGTCAATAGGTTTGAGATGTTATTTCTTGTCCGACTTTTCTTCGTTCTTTTCTTCTTCAGAACCAATGCCGTCTTTGAACTCTTTTACACCTTTACCCAGCCCACGCATGAGTTCGGGAATTTTTTTTCCGCCAAAGAGCAACAAAATAATCACAACAATGATCACAATTTCCGGAGTTCCTATCCATCCGGCAAGCTGAACTAATGAAACAATTGCAAGTAAGTTCATGGTTTTTGTATTTACTTTTTGTGCAACAAAGATAAGTAAAAACAACCTCTTTGCATGTTTTGTTGTCATTTCATTAAATTTGCACCTATTGATACAGTTTTTATGAAAAAGAATTTACTTTTTATTGCTCTTATCGGGATCTTTGCCAGTCAAATGTTGATCGCGCAGGGTCAAAAACCCGATTATCGAAAATTGCATTATCTCTCAGAAGAAGAGATGAATAAGTCTTTTGATTTTTCAAAAGACTTTGTGGTGACAGATCCACCAACGGGAATTATACGCAATGTTGCTGAATTCGATCAAATGCAAAGTGTATTGGTTCGATATCCTTTTGGTGTACCCATTGAGCTGATTCGTGAAATGGCAGAAAACACCCTTGTAACCACTATTGTGGGTAGTTCGGCACAACAGCAAACCGTTATTAATACTTATACCAGCAACAATGTGAATCTGGATAATTGTGCTTTTCTAATTGCTCAAACCGATAGCTATTGGGTACGCGATTATGGTCCTTGGTTTGTTTTCGATGGCAATAAAAACCCTGGTATTGTTGACTTCCCTTACAATCGTCCCCGTCCGAATGATAACAATATTCCGGCTCGTGTAGCCGAAAGTTTGGGAATAGATTTGTATGGGATGAATTTGATAAGTACCGGTGGAAATTATATGTGTGATGGAATGGGGAAAGCTGCCAGCACCGATTTGGTATGGGACGAAAACCCGGGCTTATCGCACACTCAAGTTAGTGATTTTGTAAAAGATTACTTGAATAACTCGCCTTACATGGTTACTGAGGATCCTTTGGGGGATTATATCAAGCACATCGACTGTTGGGGAAAATTTCTTTCTCCTGGCAAGGTGATCATAGGTCAGGTGCCCATTACCGATAGTCGCTATGCAGATTATGAAGCCATTGCCTTCTACTTTACCAATACCATTAGCTCCTGGGGTTATCCCTATGAAGTGATTAGGGTGTTCACACCGGGTACTTATCCCAATACACCTTACACCAATTCACTTATTCTAAATAAAAAAGTGTTTGTTCCCATTACTGGTAGTCAGTGGGATGATGAAGCTATAGCTGTGTACGAGGAAGCCATGCCTGGATATGAAATTGTTGGCGTAATGTACGATGGTTGGGAAAATACTGATGCACTGCATTGTCGTACCAAAGGGATTGCTGATTTGGGTATGTTGTATATTCATCATCTTCCACTATTGGGTGAGGTCAATTTTTCTGAAGAAATTGAGCTTACAGCTGATGTGATTGCCTACAGTGGTGAATCGGTTTATCAGGATTCTGTTTTTGTTTATTTTAGGATAAATGGAGGCGATTACCAACATACTACAATGTCACACTTGATGGGAGATACCTATACAGGAACTCTTGTTGGATTTAATCCCGGCGATACGGTAGATTATTATTTATTTGCTGCTGACGCCTCCAATCGACGTTCATTCAGCCCCTATATTGGTGAGCCAGATCCGTTCGAGTTTTATTTCCCTGAGGTTACTGAACTTACATTTAATCCTGATTCGGTATTGTTTCAAACTACCGAGCAGATGGAATTGGGATTGCCTTTGGATATCATCAATGGATCTTCTGAAGGTATTATGGTCAACTCAATTACAGAAATGGGCGATGAGTTCATGTGGTTTGTGGATGAAATGCCTACGTTACCATTGAATATACCTTCTGGAGATACTTTGTCGTTGGTTATTAAATGTATTGTACCGGTACAGTTTTTCCAGACCTACATCACCGATTCACTTTTTGTAGTTACTGATTTTGGTGTGTTTGGTGAACCGATTATTATTGATGGCGATTTGATATCTTCCATTGAGAACATAGCCCAATCTATTGATTACACCTTATATCCAAATCCTGTTTCTTCAATATTTTGCATTACCACCGGTGAAAGCCTGTCCAAAGAAGTTGAGCTGTCAATCTATGACTTGTCAGGAAATCGGGTGATCAAAACGCGGATGATCGTAGGCAATAATCATCAGGTTAATTTTCAACTTCCCGAGGCTATTGCTTCGGGAACATATATTTTTGAACTGGTTTCTGGTACGACAAATATCACAGGTAAAATACTGGTAATAAGATAATACATCGCCTGTTGAAAAACCTCAGGTACTTAATGTGCTTGTCAAAAAATTATAGATGTTTATCTAATGGTAAACATCTATAATTTTTTTGGGAAGATTGATTTCTGTCGTTATAATAAACGCTCCAATTATACAAGAATGAGCGAGAGGTATACGGCAGCACCCAGTGCGGCCACAATAATCCAAAACGTTGCCAAGGGAGGCAATTTGTCTTTTTCCGGGTCGTAATCAAATTCGCTTCTTGCCATAACTCGATACTGTTTATGGGAGTTTATTGAGCCTTTGACCATCCCTGAAAGCTACCACAAAGGCATCTACAATGCCGTTGTAATTGCGTAACTGATTCCTTTTTTCACGGGCAGCTTCATAATTTGGGAACGAACCAATCGTGTAAATATAAAAGCCGTTATACGTATTTTGCTTAATTTCTGATGCTGGTATGTTATACTGAGCACTCAGTTTTTGAATGGAAATGGCATTTCCATATTTCGCTCTGATTTGTACTCGGTATTCAAAATCAGGAATTCTGGGGGTGACAATCTGGGGTTCTTCAATAATTTCTTCTACCACTACGATGGTTGGTTTTTCCTCTTTTGGAGGTTCAACAGGTTGACTGAGAATAGGAGGAGCTACAAATAGCATGTCAATTTCAGCCGGTTGCACGGGTTGATCATCAATAGCAGGTTCACGTTCAGAGCCTTTTCGTGATTCAAAATAGTCGAATTCTTCTTTTTTCTGTTTTGTGAATTGTTGCTGTTTCTTTTTCCCAAACCGATAGGTGAACCCCAAAGAAGAATAGTTGTAAATGTCATATTTAAAACCACCTTCACGTGCATCAAACAAGTCTGAGTTCATACCGCGATGGGCAGACTCCAGGTTAAGGCTCCAATTATTTGTTAGCCGGATTTTAAGTCCTAATCCGCCAATAAGCACACCTTCCATGGCTCTGCCTCCAAACCCAACCCCATTGCCATAACCCTGCTTTGCGATTACCTTTTTGGTATTTAACTCCATGAGTTCAGTATTGTAATTGGTAATTCCAACACCAAGAATAAAGTAAATATCCCACATTTGCTGCACATCAAAAGGGCTTATGATGTTACGAATACTTACAGTTGCGTTGGCATTCAATTCAATATAGTTCGATTCAAAGTATAAATTTGAAGGCCTGCGCGTTCCTGCGAGTTGTCCATACAAACCTTGTATTCTTAGCCCTAGAATAGGGGAAAATTGATAACCTATCTGAAGACCACCTCCAAATCTCCATTCATTTTCATTTTTGGAAACAGGTACATATTGATTCTGTTTTATATCCCCAAAAAAAATGTTGGTTCCCCCACTTACATTTAACGACCACGGCGAATAGGTGGATGGTGGTCCAGAATTGAAATTTTGCGCCACCGATGTAGAATTCATCATGATGATAGCAAGCATCATGATGCTTAAAGGAAGAATCTTATGTATGACGAGGCTTTTAAACAAATTCATGTAGGTTAATCGTTATAATATTAGGTTTATCGTGTAAAGTCTGAGCACACTCTGCATTTTACTGTCCCTAAAATTATATAAAAACATTCACCTGCATGCAGTTTTATTGATTAATTATCGCCAACCAATTGTTAATATCTTCAATTTGAACTGCTGGGAGATTGAGTTTATTCTTTTTTCGGTAACCATTTAAGGTTTGTTGAATAGCTGTTGGTTTGGCTTCTTTGAGTGATTCAGGTGAACTAAACCCTGCCAGAGTAAGGTGAGACGCCCAAACAGAGTCAATACCCAATTTGGCAAAGTCGTCACCAGTAAACGATTTCTTAACGATTTCGGGCCGCATTTGAGGGAAGAAAAGCACTTCCTGAATAGATTGCTGGTTGGTCATGATCATTACCAAACGATCGATTCCAATCCCCATACCTGACGTGGGGGGCATACCATATTCCATGGCACGTAAGAAATCCTGATCAATAAACATGGCTTCATCATCTCCTTTTTCGGCCAAAGCCATTTGCTCTTCAAATCGTGCGCGTTGGTCGATGGGGTCATTGAGTTCGGTATAAGCGTTGGCCAACTCTTTACCATTTACCATCAACTCAAACCGTTCAGTTAACTCCGGATTGTTTCGATGACGTTTGCAAAGTGGTGACATTTCAACCGGATAATCGGTAATAAAAGTTGGTTGAATGAAATGAGGTTCACATTTTTCACCAAAGAGTTCATCGATAAGCTTTCCTTTTCCCATGGAGGGATCTGTTTCAACTCCCAATTTGTGAGCAGTTTCGCGCAATTGTTGTTCATCCATCTCACTAACATCAATACCCGTGTATTCATTAATGGCGTCAAGTATGGATAAACGGCGGAAGGGAGCTTTGAAGTTAATGATGTTTTTTCCTACCTGAACTTCAGTGGTGCCATGCAAATCAAGCGCTATTTTCTCAATCATGCGCTCGGTCATGTCCATCATCCAGAAATAATCTTTGTAGGCCACATAAATTTCCATTTGAGTAAACTCCGGATTGTGGAAACGATCCATTCCTTCGTTGCGGAAATCTTTGGCAAATTCATATACACCTTCAAAACCACCCACAATCAGGCGTTTCAGATACAATTCGTTGGCAATACGCAGGTACAATGGAATATTTAATGCATTGTGATGCGTAGCAAAGGGGCGGGCAGCAGCTCCTCCCGGAATAGCTTGCAAGATGGGGGTTTCAACCTCCAAATATCCTTTGTCGTTAAGGAAATCGCGCATGGTTCTAATAACCTGAGCTCTTTTAACAAAAGTGTCTTTAACTTTTTCGTTTACAATTAAATCCACATAGCGTTGACGATAACGTTGATCAGGGTCAGTAAAGGCATCGAAAATTACGCCATCTTTTTCTTTAACGATGGGTAAAGGTCTGAGCGATTTCGACAGGATTTTGAATGATTTAACATGAACAGTTATTTCACCCATTTGGGTCGTGAAAACATAACCGGTTACACTGATGAAATCTCCAATATCAAGCAATCTTTTGAAAACTGTGTTGTACATGGTTTTGTCCTCTTCCGGACAAATGTCATCACGTTTTACGTACAATTGAATACGACCGGTAGCATCCATTAATTCAACAAATGATGCGGCACCCATAATGCGCCTGCTCATCATTCGTCCGGCCAAAGTAACTTCCTGATACAGTTCGTTGTTTTCGGGGAACTTTTCCAGTATATCTGCAGCATAGGCATTTACATGGATTTCCTCCGGAGGGTAGGCATTGATATTAAGTTTAGTCAGTTCGTTAAGTGCTTCACGTCTGATCTGTTCCTGTTCGCTAAATGGCATGGCATAAAAATTTTGGCAAAGATAAAAAAAAGCTGTCTGTTCTACAGAAAAGAACAGACAGCTTAAAGTACTTTTAATACAATGGTTTACAGTACGGTAACTTTTTTGCGTACCACTTGACCATTATTTAGTCTGATGTCAATTACGTAAACTCCACGGCTCAGGTTGCTGATATCAAGGGTGTTTCCTGAGAAATTGGTTTTCTTCAAAACAACGTTGCCTGAAGTTGAATACAGTGTTACATCAGCATTTTGCAAACCATTAATATGTAGAATGTCGTATGCAGGATTTGGATAAACCGAAATCAGAGCCTGACGTGGTTCTTCTGTTCCAACATAATCAATGCTATAATTTACTTTATAAACTTTGTGTACAAAGAGGTTTTCGGCATATACATCAATTTGAGCTATTCCGGGAATTGAAAAAGCCATGCTGGTAAGCATTGTAGATGAGCTAACCATTGGGATTCCTACCATTACTGGTTCTTCAACAGTTCCTTCAGGAAGTTGAACTTCATATTCGTAAACATCCGGATCGAAACCTTCCAGTGGAACACCATCAAGGGTAATGCTACTTAAACGTGCCTCATCAGAAAACACTACATCTTGCATACCATAAGAAGTTTGAAGCACTTGTTTCGTGCTAGGATCTTGTACGATTACAGAAACCAATAAATCATCAAATTCTTCAACATTGGTTGAGGCCATGTCGTATGTATACGAGAACTGAACGGGCTCACCGTTAACAAAAGTTTTAGAAGCTCCACTGGCATCGGGCATCATTTTCATCATTACATGCTCAAATTCAGTTTCACCATTGGTTGTGGCATTTTGAGTTGTTAATTTTTCCATCACAATGTTATATACTTTAAGTGAAGAAGTACTTGCAAATGGAAGAATGTTGGTAGTGATATTAATGTTGGTGCCATTCATGGTGAAAGAGGAAGCAATGGCGAGGGTTGAAGTTTGCTGCTGTGCATTGTTTAAAGCAGTTGTGGCTGCCGAAGTACTGCTGGCAATACTTGCTCCATTGCAGAATAATGCAGGAACCGCATTTACACCATAGTAAGTACGCCTAACGCCACCTTCAGCAGTGTAATATGGATCACCAGATCCTGGCCAATTCATTTGGTATTTCACCAGTGTAATTTCATCTGCATGGGTGTTACACCAAGGTACAAATGATGAATTAAGACTGGCACATGGACCACAAGTTGAAGAGGTGAATTCCTCGAAAAGTGGTTTTGAATCTAAAACAATTGATTGATATTCAATTGCTTTTACTAATGTATCATTGGAAGGATCTAAGTCAGATGTTCCATTAACGCTATTGATCCACATTTTTAAATCGTGTGATCCAACAGGTGATACCCAGCTGCCTTCAAAATTCAATTCTGCAGATTCAAGCAAATCAAGGTTTAACCCGGTAAAGGTTGAGTCACGCTCAATTCCAGAGTAAGATACCCAAGTAACATTAACTTCATCAATAATGGTATTTCCTAGGTTGAGTACGGATGCGGCCACCGGAACGGGGTTAGTAATTACACTTGGAGTGAGAATGTTGGCTAGTTTACAGTCAAATTCAGATGGGGTAAATAAAACGACATCATCAATATACCATGCATTTACAGAAGCCATGTTACCTGTTAGATAAAAACTAAATCTAAAGGTTGAGCTGGTAATTTGATCACCAGTCAGAATAATGATCACCTCTTCAGCAGCAATATCCTGACTTGGAGTTACTTCCCATACAGGCTCCCAAGTATTGCCAATGCCTAACCCAATGGTTACACCTGAACCGGCACGTTTGTAATGGTGTTTAAACATTAATATTGCTGTGTCAACGGCAGTCATATTGGTATATGGCGACATCAGTCGGCAAGTTCCGGTGTAGGTAAATCCTTCAAATTTACATTCAGGGGCCGATCCACCTGCCATCGATGTTTCGCTGTTGATCCATCCTGAGTTGAGGGGTAGTGCTGTCCAACCTGCCGGAGGCATAGCTCCTGAGCTGAAATCTTCGCTAAGCAAGGTTTGGGCGTTAAGAAAACTGGTAAGTAATAATCCTACCAGTAAAAAGTACATTTTTTTCATAGTTTTCTAATTGTTAATGAATGAAACACTTGTAAAATTACTCATATATCATAAAAGGAAGCACAATATATTAATAAATATGATTTATTTTATAATAATCTGTTTAGTTACCTTGAAGTCGTCATTTTTGAGAACTAAAACATAATTCCCAGATGGCACATCTGTAAGGTTAATAGGAACTTCAATATTTTTATCAATCCCTGATTCCTGATGCCAACTATTGTAGACAACCTGACCTTGTAAATCGTATATCAAAATATTGAATTTTTTTATTGTGGTGTTTTCAATAGTTATTGCAAATTGTCCATTCGAAGGATTTGGATATACAGCCCATTCAGCGATGGTTTGTTCATCTATGCTGGTGCAATTTACAAAATCGAGTATTCTTTCATCCTCAGTAGAGCACAAATTTCCTAAAGTAACATTTACCTGGATAGTTCTTGATCCATATCCTGAGAAAACAGTATTGCTATCAATTACAATGGTTTGTGTTGTTTCTCCGGTAGACCAAAGATAGGTACTTCCGGGGTTTCCAGCATTTAGTGTAGTAAATGAAGAACCACACAAACTGGTGTCGGCACCCAATTCAACTACAGGATATTCAATGGTTTGAATGAAGATTGAATCAGTAGCGGAGGTAGTATCATTTTGAACATGAACAAAATACCAAGTGTCTGTTTCTGGTGTGGTAAAAGGGTCAGCTTCAACCGAAGTAAACCCTTCAGGATTTGATGTCCAGTTATAAGTAAGGTTGCTATTCAGTCCAAAAGTGGCAGTAGTAAGCTGTATTTCTGAACCTATACAAACGGTGGTTAAGTCATCTGCGGTTCCAACCACTAACAGAAGACTTGAAACATCAAGTTGAATGGGGACTATAATTTCTGGTAAAAGCGGATCGTTCGAAAAGAAGCGCGCTTCTGCAAAATATGATCCTTCTTCTAAATCTGTAGCATCAAATCCCACTTGAATATTGGTGGTATCGCCTGCTGCAATACTGCCTTCTAATGGGTTGATATCGAGCCATCCCTGTACCAAAACAGTATAATCTTCTACTTCTCCCCAAGACGCGGATCCACAAGGGGTTGGTGTTTCGTTGTAATTGATTCTTACCCGCATTCTGGTGGGACCACTTAAGGCGCCTACTGGAGGAACTATCTCTCCTGTATAAGGACCAACTCCCGGACTACCCTCAAAAGCAACTAATTCATCAGATTCAAATTCACCGTTTTGATTCCAATCGATCCACGCCGCACATTCGTCAACATCCCAATTGGGATCGCCGTTAGTCACTGTTATGGGATAACTATCACCTACCAGCATCAAGGTGGATAATTCAGTATAATCGCCATATTCTGTCTGTCCTGTAGAATTATCGATATCGCCCACTTGAACCCTTTTGATGTATTCATCATTTCCTCCGCCGTTAGCGTCACAATATTCGGGATCTCTTGTGTTAGACCTAATGACCAATGGTGAAAGTGTATAATTCAGTGTTAACTGCCCTGTATTAATGACCTGTAGCGTTTTTGTAGATTGTGAATCAACCGACAAATGTTCGTATAAGCTAAGCGGTGCTACTGTAATATGGGCATCGCCCCATTGTGCTGAAATGCGTGAAGCTCCTGACTCTCTTTCTTCGGTATAGGCAGCAGTAATTTTGTAGGTATAAAAGCCGTAATCAGGTAGTAAGTCAGTATAAGTGGTATCCGTTAAGGTGGTGATCAAAACGTCATCCCTAAACAAATTAAAGTGAGTAAAACCTTCAGCTTCCTCATAATTCCATGTTAAATCACAGTTGCCGGTTTCAAAAGTAATTTCGGCGGTAAGGTTGTAAGGTTTACTAAGTGTATTTAGTTGATAGGGAGAACAGTAAGTCATGGTGACTCCATCTCTGTTATCGGTCCAAACAGGATAAACCCAGCCATCCTGAGCAGTAATGCCCAAATAATCACCAAAATAGCTGCTTGCTAATCCAGGGATTGGAGAAGGAGTAAAGGCCACATCACTCACTTTAAAATCTTCCCAGGTCAGGCCTCCATCATCGGAATTCGCACAAAAAACTTCCAATTCTTGAGCAGAAACATTGCGATCGTCGTAAAACACTACGCTAAGTGCACCATTCGCCGGATCACAAGCAATCCAGGGGAAGTAGCTTTTTTTACCCAGTCCACTTTCGTTTTGATTCACTTTGATAGGATCAGTCCAGGTTTCTCCTAAATCTGAAGAGGCAATCAAATAGACATCAATTTCATTGCCTGTATTTATTCCAGGAACACCGGTATTGGCCCAGGTGATATAAATATTTCCTCCATTGCTTCCTCCACTGATGTCAGCGGCGGCACTTGGAAATGAATTGACCCTCATATCTTTTCCGGTTCCCGAATTGCGAATACCACGGATATTGTCAATCACCCTCACTGCCGGTGACCATGTAATTCCACCATCCAAAGATGTAGCCATACCGATGGCGCTCTCATCAGTTGGCCAACTGTCGTAAATGGCCCAAACGGCATATACTTCACCATTGGGCCCAACACTCAGGTTTACGCCCTGGTTGTGGCTTCCTGCATTTACTGCTTCGCTGATCGCTTTTTTTGTCGACCAGGTAAGTCCATCGTCATTGGAAACCGAAACTGCTATTTCATTGTTGTACGAACCACCAAATTCAGTCCATGCGATGTACAAATTTCCCTCAAATTGGCTCGTTGAACTGTTGTCGATCCACATGTGGTTTTTGTCGGCTAGATCGCCGGGGTTTGGGGCCACTGTTTTTGTTGACCATGAACTTCCCTGATCGTCGCTATATGAAATTCCCATACCCCCACTTTCATCGATATAATTCACGTACCAACGTCCGTTTAAGCCAATGGCTGTAGTCGGGTCGCCACTATTTTCACCTCCTGCACCTTCAACTTCTCCTTCCCAGGTTTCTCCCCCATTGAGCGAAAATAAATCGTTAGCTCCATAGAGTCCGCCAACAGGATTTTCGGTGGAGTTGTTGCTGTTTAGTACTTGTTCGGCATTATTTGGGTCTACAAAAACTGAGTTTTCACTTTGTGTAGAATTGATTGTAGTTACAGGAATGTCAGGCGAATCATCAGTTAAAACACTTTTTGAAAGGATTTTAGATCCGGTAAATCTCGATGGATTTACGTTCTTTTCAGGATTGAAAGGAACCAGTCCTTTTTCTGCTTTTTCAACCCAGTAATACAGGTTGTCAATTCGGCTATTAACTGCCTGACTCCGCTCAAGTTTCGAGGGGTTACTGTTGCTAATTCCCCAACGAATGGCAAAGGCCATCACGAGTAAAACGATGAACGAAAGTGTTAGGGTAGTTTTTTTCATAGGGTAATGATTAAGATTTTTTCTATTTTGATGACATTAATTGTGTAATTACAGTTGCAAAGGGTTTATAGTCAAGTAAAAATCCATTAGTTTTTGAGTCCATTTCTATAGGTATCTATGGCTCGCTGCCGAGCAAAAGCGTGATCAATCATGGGTTTGGTATATTGAGAAGTTCCGAATTCTGGAATCCACTTTTTAATGTAGTTGTTATATGGATCGAGTTGATTGGCTTGACGTTCCGGGTTAAAAACCCTAAAATACGGTGCTGCATCGCAGCCAGTACCCGAAGCCCATTGCCAGTTTCCGTTATTTGATGCGAGCTCATAGTCGAATAGTTTCGAGGCAAAATATGCTTCGCCCCAGCGCCAGTCGATTAGTAAGTGCTTACATAAAAACCCTGCAGTGATCATGCGTGCACGGTTATGCATGAAACCTGTATTATTGAGTTCCCGCATTCCGGCATCCACCAGGGGGAAACCCGTGGTTCCGGTACACCAGCGTTTAAAATCCTCGGGGTTGTTTCGCCAAATGATATGATCGTAAGCTTTTTTGAAATTATGATTGATTACATGGGGATAATGAAACATAATTTGAGTGAAAAACTCCCGCCATATGAGTTCTGACAAATACACTAGATTTTCAGACTGAGCCTTTACTACCAATTTTCTGATGCTGATCAGTCCGAAACGCAAATAAGTACCGGCAAATGTGGTGGTTTCTTCCGGATAATCCCTGTATTGATCATAGGAAGGGATGATTGCAAGATTTATTTCCGCTGGCTGAAGTTCATTTGTTGTAAAACCGAGATCAGTTATGGTTGGAAAACTGTGTTCGTTTGCCTTTAAAAACAAATCGTTGTTGGCTTTGTCGTCTACAGACCAAGTGGTTTTATTGAGTTTGGAAAAAGCTTCGAGCCATTTGTTTTTATATGGAGTATAAATGGAATAAGGCTTGCCGTCAGGTTTTAAAATGTGATGTGGTTCAAAAATCACCTGATCCTGATAAGTAGCTAACTTCACACCACGACTTAGTAACAATTGTTTGATGCTATCATCCCTTTTCAGGGCGTAAGGCTCATAATCTCGATTAACGAAAACGGTGTCAATATCATGGGAGTCGATCAGTTTTTCCCAGACTTTCAGGGGGTCTCCTTTTTCAATTTGCAATCCGCTTTTATGTTTTTTTAATCGCTGATCAATGGAAAGCAATGAACGATGTATAAAAGAAACCCTGGCATCATCCTTGGGTAATTCGTTGATTATGTTGGTATCGAAAATAAAAAGTGGTAGTATGGGAAGTGCGTGGTTAGAAGCAGCCGAAAGGGCTGTATTATCTTCCAATCGCAAATCGCGACGAAACCACATGACATTTATTTTCATTCAGGTTTTTTTGTCAAAGATAACGAAAGACCGAAATAATAGAATCATTGAAAAAAAAAAACGGGATACCGCCTAAAGGGCGGTATCCCGATTTTTTTTGTTGAATTGTTATTTTCTGATAATCAGCTTTTCACTCGTTGAGATATTATCTCCGGTAACGACTAGTTGATATACGCCGGCTGCAAAACTGGATAAATCGAGTTGATGTACTCCCGACCTTAAAATTTCTATATCTTTTTGTTCCAAAACAGATTTACCATTTAAGTTGATCAGTTGAAGGGTCACTTTTTGATTGACCAAACTCTTCATTTCAACGTTAAAAATCCCGGCTCCCGGATTAGGATAAACTTTCATGCTGATGGCTTTCTGTTCATCAATGGAGCTGCAATTTTTGAACTCAACACTCACTTCTGCAGTGCTCACGCAACCTGCTTCTGAAGTTACTTCAACGGCAATAGCTTGAGTTCCGTAACCAAATCCGGCAGTATCTACTACAATAGTTTGTGTTGTTTCTCCATTCGACCATAAGTAAGTGGCTCCTGGGTTTCCTGCATCAAACAACACATTTCCACCACCACAAAGTACGGTGTCAGCTCCCAGACTAACCTGAGGTAAAGTGGCAAAATTAAGGAGAATGGTATCGCGTGTAGCGCAGCCATTTTCATTGGTTACCTCTACCCAAACAGTGGTTAATCCGCTTCCCTCAGCTACAATGGTTTGTGTTGATTCACCTGTTGACCAAATAAACGACGACCCTTCATTTTCAGCATTCAGACTGAATTGATTATCTCCGCAAAGGACTTCATCAGGACCTAAATTGACTTCAGGATTATCAAATACAACCACTGAAATTTCAGCTTCATTGGTAAAGTCTCCATCGCTTACCGCCACGAGATAGGTGGTATTTTCTGTTGGATTGACGGTAGGATTCTGCTCATTGGAGGTAAATCCTTCGGGGATAGAAGACCAGATATAGTTATAAACTCCTGTTCCTCCTGATGGAGAAGCATTTAACTGGCTAGATTCTCCAATACAAATTTGTTCAGGATCGGCACTAACCATAACGCTTAAATCACTAACAATCATTGTTAAATCTACATGCAGAACACCCGTGTTAATGTCATTTGAAACATAGGCCAAATCTTCAAGATACCAACCATTGGTAAGTCCATTTGAGTTAAAGGTGAGCGATATTTCCAAAGAATCGCCAACAGGCACAATTCCTGATTCCGGATTAACAGTCAACCAGTCTTCGTACATCACGGAATAATCTTCCACTTCTCCGTATTCTGAATCACCGCTTGGTTCAGCTTTTCCGGATGGACCTACCAAACGAATGCGCATGATGGTATTTCCTTGTACTCCTCCTTTTGGAGGCACAATGTTTCCTTCGAAAGAAGTGTAATTGTTGTTGGCGGACAGCGCAATAGGGGGTTCATCAAATTCGCGGTTCTGATTCCAATCAATCCATACAAATACCTGATCTCCTTGATAACCATTGCGGTTTTCAACAACAATGGGATACGATACTCCGGCACGCATGCGGGTGATAAAATCAGAATAATTGCTGTAGAAATCAGAGCCTGAAGTGTTGTTGATGTTTCCAAATTTTACTTTACTGATGTACTCATCGCCACCACCTTGGGCAGCAGCGTATTCATTGATATTGGTTCTGGATTTGAAAGGTGACAGCTCAAAATTGAGGTCGAGAACACCTGTGTTTTTAATTTTCAGCGTACGTTCTTCTATTTGTTCAGGTTCCATATTCACGGTAATATCCTGAGGTGTAATTTCAATTTTTGATGACCCATATTGAGTCATATCACTTACTGATGGCGATTCGGTACTGCCGTAATCAGCACTTACTTCGTAGGTGTAATAACCATAATCGGAAAGTTGATCTTCGTATGAAGTTTCGGTAGAAGTGCCAATAAAAGTGCCATTGCGGTAGATGTTAAAATACTGGAACCCAACACTGGGGTCAAAACTCCAAATGAGACTTGCTAGACCATTGTCTTGATTTACAGTAGCGTTGAGCGAAGTGGGTGTATGTACATCAATGGTTTCGAATACTGATACGTAGGTCATGGCCGTTCCTGTACGGTTGTCAGTCCAGGCAGGGTACACCTTTCCATCGCTGGCATGAATAGCCAGATAATCGCCAAAATAGCCTGAGGCTAAACCAGGAATTGGAGACGGTGTAAAAGCTACATCACTTACTTTAAAATCTTCCCAGGTTTCACCGGCATCGGTTGAAACTGCTACCCAGGCTTCTGCCTGATTAGGAGCTGTATTGCGATTGTCGTAAAAAATGGCGCTAATAATACCATTGGAAGCATCACAGGTAATCCATGGTAAATAGTGTGCTTTTCCTTCGCCAATGGGATCCTGATTCACCCTGATGGGATCACCAAAAGTAACACCTCCATCTGTGGATTTAATCATGTATACATCTCGATCGCTTCCGGTGTTAATACCAGGTACACCTACATTGGTCCAGGATACATAAATATTACCGCTATTGGGTCCATCACTGATATCAACCGCCATGGTAGGGAAGGAGTTTACGCGCATGTTTTGAGGAACTTCAGAATTTCTTATTCCTTTGATGTTGGTGATGATACGGTAGGAAGGTTCCCATGTGGCACCGCCATCTAAAGAGCGGGCAAAACCAATGGCTTTTTCATCTTGAGGCCAACCATCGTAAATGGTCCAAACAGCATAAACCTCCCCATTGGGTCCTGTACTAAGATTAACTCCCTGATTATGACTTCCTGCAGAAACGCCATAGCTTAATACAATTTTTGAATCCCAGGTTTCGCCACGATCAGTTGAACGTTTTACCACCACTTGATTGTTGGCATTACCTCCAAAGTCAGTCCAAGCATTGTATAAGTAGTTCTCGTAGGGACTTCCTTCTTTTGCATCAATCCACATGTGGTTTTTGTCAGCCAAGTCGTTAAATCCGTTGCCTGGTTTTGGTGCAACCTGTACCTTGGTCCAAGTGGCACCTTGGTCGTCAGAATAGGAAATATCCTGACCACTGCTGGTACCAATGTATCCGATATACCAACGACCATCTGTGCCAATACATGAAGCTGGGTCTCCGCTGTTACTTCCGTTAGGACCCTGAATACTTCCTCCCCAGGTTTCTGCCAAATCCGTTGTATAAAGGTAGTCGGCACCATATACTGATCCACCGCTGGCCGGAGTCGAATTGTTTGAATTTAACGCCACCATATTGTTTTTTGGATCAATAAAAATGGAGTTTTCACTTTGGGTTGAAGGATCGCCTGTAACAGGAACGTCAGGAGAATCTTCAATTTTTACCATTCTGGAATGAATTTTACTTCCGGTAAAAATTGCCTGTGGAACTTCTACTTCAGGATTTAATACGGCCAATCCTTTATCAGCCATCCGTTTCCAATAGCCATTGTTGTCGACACGTGTATTAACCTGAGCTCTTTTTTCTCGCTCCGATTGGGCATTATTACTAATCGCCCAGTTCAACGATAGGCCGCCAATGATTATAAAAATTCCAATGACGAATAGGGTAGTTTTTTTCATGAGGGAATCTGTTAACTGATAATTACTAAATTTCACCGTCAAAATTATATCAAATCAGATGAATATGTTAAGAATTAACAATATATTATCAAAAAAAGCAGATAACCATAAAAGAATCCCTCAAAAAATAGGTGGGTTTTCTTGCAAGCGGAAAAAAGCTTTTGGTTGCAAATCAAAGGGATAAATGAGAAAGTCCGAAACTTTAATAACACGGTTTGGAAAAGGTTAGTCTACCAATTGTACATGATCATTAATAGGCAAACAGTAAAAAAATCGGACTTTCCGGATGAAAAAAAATTACGTATATTCTTTTATCTCGCCCTCACCCAATGCTGCACGTAATCCATTGGAGGCAAGCGCTTTCATTT
This sequence comes from Bacteroidales bacterium, assembly GCA_041582875.1. Taxonomy (GTDB): domain Bacteria; phylum Bacteroidota; class Bacteroidia; order Bacteroidales; family F082; genus UBA6244. Next base: position 21,907 of record JBFHGX010000015.1, read on the forward strand.
CGTCTTCGCCCGGATATACATGAACCGGTGCAAATCGATGGATATAGGAAATGATTTGATTGACAAAGTATTTGTCGTGGGCAATACCACCGGTAATCAGGATGCCATCAATTTCACCATGAAGCACAGCAGCCATCGAGCCTACTTCCTTGGCCACCTGATAGGCCATTCCATCATAGATGTATTTGGCTTCGGTGTCACCGTTTTGTGCTCTTTGTTCCACCTCATAGGCACTGTTGGTTCCCAGATATGCTACCAAACCACCTTCACCTTTAATCATTTTGAGGACTTCCTTTTGGGTGTATTTTCCACCAAAACAAAGTCTGACCAAATCGCCTACAGGCAAGGTGCCGGTGCGTTCAGGTGAGTATGGACCATCGCCATCCAAACCTTGATTTACATCGACAACACGACCATGTTTGTGTGCACCAACGGTAATTCCTCCACCCAAATGGACAACAATCAGGTTTAAGTCTTCATACTTGCGCATGATGGATTTGGCATGTTGCCTAGCAACCGCTTTTTGATTGAGCGCGTGGAAAATAGAACGGCGAGGTAACAATGGATGACCCGACAATCGGGCCAAATCGTCCAGTTCGTCAACCACAACCGGATTGGTTATGTAGGCTTCGGCATTGGGCAACGATTGTGCAATGTCCCAAGCAATTAGTCCGCCAAGGTTGCTCGCATGTTCGCCATAAGCACAACTTTCGAGATCGTGACGCATTTTATCGTTTACGGCAATAATACCCGATTCTACAGGTTTAAGCAATCCACCTCTACCCATAATGACCGAAATGCTATTGACATCGATGTCTGCATCTTTGAGCTGATTTAGGATAAGCTGTTTACGAAACCCAAATTGCTTGGTAACCACATCATAGGGTTCAAGTTCTTCGGTGGTATGCCGGATGGTTTGAATAAATAAGGGGTTGGTGCCTTCGTAAACAGCAATTTTGGTGCTGGTAGAACCGGGGTTGATGGCAAGTATTCTGATTTCTTCCATGAGTTAGTGCTCAGTTTACAGAGGTTATTATTTGGTGGTTAATGCCGCCAATGCAATAGAATAAAGTTTTGTTTTGGTGCTGTCGCCACGTGACGACAATACTGCTGGAACTCTGGCTCCCACAACGATTGCCCCAAGCTCACTTCCTGCCAGTTTGGTATTGGTTTTGTAAAAAACATTACCTGCTTCGATGTTGGGAAATACCAAACAATCGGCATCACCGGCAACCTGGCCCGAAAGTTTTTTAATTTGGGCACTTTCCATGTCAATGGCAACATCCAATGCCAAAGGACCATCTACATCGGCACCTTTAATCTGACCTCTATCGGCCATTTTTGCGATAATAGCAGCATCAATCGAAGATTGCATTTTCAGGGATACTTGCTCACTGGCGCCAATCAAAGCTACCTTGGGCTTTTCAACTCCCAACGACTTGGCTACGTGAATTAAATAGTTGGTGATGGCAATTTTTTCCTTTATTTCAGGAGCTGGAATAATGGCCACATCACCCACAACCAGCAACTTATGATAATTGGCGTTTTCGATAACGGTGACATGACTTAATACAGCCCCCGGATTCATTAAACCTTTTTCTTTGTTCAAAATAGCCCGCATGTATTTGTCGGTACTCACCAGCCCCTTCATTAATAAGTTTCCTTCGCCTGCATTAATCAACGCTACTGCTTTTTCGGCAGCTTTCATTTCGTCGGATTCGTGAACAATCCTGAACTTGTTAATATCAATACCTTCTTCTTGGCAAACCTGAGTAATAATCTGTTCATCACCCACCAATGTTCCGGCCACAAGACCCAAGTCGATGGCCTGGCTAACTGCACTTATTGAGTGCGAATCATTGGCGTAAGCCGCAACTAGTATTTTTTTCTCCTGTGCCTTAAGCACTTGAAACATGTCGTCAAGTTTTTTTATCATGCTGATACCTTTGTTAAATAATTAACAAAAATACAAACATTGTTCGAAGTACATATGTTCTTTTTTGTTTTTACCATGAATTAATTGTGATGCAAACGATTGATATCTGAGTTTCTAGAGGTTATGTGGTTGAATCCGATGAAGAAATCAGGTGGTAAACAAGCATTTTCAGTTTTGTTGCGTAAATCAATAGTTTTATATTTGTGGTATCGATTTCAAGAAAATAGTAACTTTACAAAAAAACCAAGTTGAAAAAGCGCGTTTTATTTGTATGTTTAGGCAATATTTGCCGATCGCCTTCGGCGGAAGCTGTTTTTAAAGGCATTGTCTCGCAAAATCATCAATCGGCATTGTTCGAAATTGATTCTGCCGGTACTTCAGGATATCATGCCGGAGAGCCTTCTGACTCGCGAATGCAACAGCATGCTATTAAACGCGGGTATCGCTTGACCTCTATTTCCCGTAAATTTGATCCTCTGTACGATTTTGACCATTTCGATGTTATTGTGGCGATGGATCAGGATAATATGCTCAATTTACGACAAATGGCACGTAACGAAAAGGATGTATCAAAACTACATTTGATGACAGATTTTGCCATTTCAGCTACCTATGGTGAAGTTCCAGATCCATATTATGGAGGATCACAGGGATTTGAAACGGTGCTTGATATCCTTGAAGATGCCGGGCAAGGTTTATATAAGCATATGAACAACCAACCCAGATAAAATTTACTCAAGATAACTCAACCCATGCTAAACAAAATTATTCAATTCAGCATTGCAAACAAACTCATCGTATTGCTTTTTACGGCAACCATTGTGGGTTTTGGTTTGTATTCGCTTACACAAATCCCCATTGGTGCCGTGCCTGATGTTACCAACAACCAGGTTCAGGTCATTACCACATCGCGCAATTTGTCAACGCTTGATGTGGAACAGTTTATTACCTATCCTGTAGAGCTTGAAATGGCAAACCTTCCGGGAGTTACCGAAATCAGATCCATTTCAAAATTCGGACTTTCCGTGGTAACCATTGTTTTTGAGGATGGAATGGGAACTTTTCTTCCACGACAGTTAATTGCTGAAAAGCTGATTACTGCGGGCGAAAATATTCCTAAGGGTATGGGCGTACCGCAAATGGGACCCATTACAACCGGATTGGGCGAGATTTATCAGTATATCCTCGATACCAAACCAGGTTATGATTCTGTTTATTCTACCATGGAATTGCGTACCATTCAGGATTGGATAGTTAAGCGTCAACTTTCAGGTATTCAGGGTGTTGTTGAAATTAATACCTGGGGAGGATTTCTAAAGCAATACGAGGTGGCTGTTAGTCCAACCAAATTAAATTCCATGGGAATTTCCATCAGTGAAATTTTTCAGGCACTTGAAAACAATAATGATGTGGCCGGTGGAGGTTACATCGAAAAAACCAATGAAAGTTATTTTATTCGGGGAGAAGGATTGGTAGGATCCATTGAGGATATTGAGAATATTGTGGTGAAAAACCTCAATAGCATGCCCATTTATATTAAGGATGTTGCTGTTGTTCAGGATGGATATGCTACCCGTTTTGGCGCCATTACAGGCAATGGTGAAGGCGAAAAGGTGCTTGGTCAGGTGATGATGTTGAAAGATGCCAATAGCAATAAGGTAATCGAAGATGTTAAAGCACGTGTGGCTGAGGTACAAAAAACCTTGCCGGAGGGTGTCATTATCAATCCGTTTCTCGAACGTAGTGAGCTCATCGGGAAAACAACCAGTACAGTGGTTGAAAACCTGGTTTTAGGTTGTCTGATTGTTATTTTTGTGGTTGTACTTTTACTGGGTAATTTACGATCGGGTTTGGTTATTGCTTCCGTCATTCCGCTAAGTCTGTTGTTTGCACTGGGCATGATGTATATTTTTGGGGTAGATGCTAACCTGATGAGCCTCGGAGCAATCGACTTCGGAATCATTATCGATGGTGCTGTAATTATTGTTGAATACATTGCCTTTAAAATTACCTCGCAAGGGAAGTTAATCGAAGCTGAAACCAAAGCAAATCAACGAGATATCATAGATGGTATTACCTTGGAGAGTGCATCTAAAATGATGACTTCTGCCGTATTTGGCCAGTTGATTATCCTCATTGTTTTTATTCCTATATTATCTCTTACGGGTGTCGAAGGCAAGATGTTCAGGCCAATGGCCATGACTTTCAGTTTTGCCCTGATTGGCGCCATGATTTTTTGTTTTACCTACGTTCCGGTGGCCTCGGCTTTATTCTTGAGACCAGCGAAACCTTCCAAACGAAATATTTCGGCAAGATTGATGAATTTTATCACGTCAATGTACACTCCATCCATTGAATTGGCCATGCGTTTTAAAAAGAGTGTATTAGGTGCGTCACTCATTTTGTTGTTATTCTCGGTGTTTATTTATACTACCATGGGTGGTGAATTTGTTCCAACGCTGGATGAGGGCGACTTCGTTATTCAACCGGTATTGCGAACAGGAACTTCACTTAGCAGTACCATTGCCATTACAACGCGCATCGAAAAAATTCTGCTTGAAAACTTTCCTGAGGTTGATCAGGTGGTAAGCCGAATAGGAGCTGCTGAGGTGCCTACCGATCCAATGTCGATGGAAGAAAGTGATGTCATTATCAAGTTGAAACCAAAAAAGGAATGGGTATCGGCCAAAAGTAAAGATGAGCTGGCCGAGAAATTCATCGAGGCACTTTCTATCATCCCCGGAATTGAATATGAGTTTACTCAACCCATCGAGATGCGTTTCAATGAATTGATTACTGGTGTGAGAGCTGATATTGCCATTAAGGTTTTTGGTGAAGATTTGGATATTCTTTACGATAAAGGGTTGGAAATCAAACAATTGGTTGAAGGTGTTCCGGGAGCTTCCGATGTGATTCTGGAAAAAGTGGCAGGTTTGCCACAGATGTCAATCAAATATGACCGCCAAAAAATAGCGAAATATGGGTTGAATATCAAAGACCTTAACGATATCATTACCATGGGATTTGCAGGGGCTACAGCGGGAAATGTTTTTGAAGGCGAAAAGCGGTTCGATTTGGTGGTGCGGCTAGATAAGGCACACAGGAAAAATTTAAAGGATATTGAAACACTTCAAGTTCAGCTGCAAAACGGAAGGAAAGTTCCTATGAGTGAACTGGCGTTAATTGCCTACACCAGTGGTCCGGCCAAAATCTCACGCGATGATACCAAACGACGTATTGTGGTGGGAGTAAATGTGAGAAACACCGATTTACAAACGGTGGTTGAAGAAATTCAAAGTAAAATTGGTCAACAGGTTATTTTGCCATCAGGCTACACCATCGAATATGGGGGACAATTCGAAAATCTACAAAGTGCCAGCAAAAGATTAAAATTGGCTGTTCCTATTGCACTGTTGTTGATATTAATCATGTTACATTTTGCCTTTAAAAGTTTTAGGGAAGCCTTAATGGTTTTTTCAGCAATTCCATTATCCGCAGTGGGAGGGGTGTTGTTGCTGTGGATGCGTGGACTGCCCTTCAGTATTTCGGCTGGAGTTGGTTTTATTGCTCTATTTGGAATAGCCGTTTTAAACGGAATAGTCTTGATAGAGCATTTTAAGGAATTGAAAAAGAAAGGGATAACTGATGTAAACCAACGTGTAATTCTGGGAGCCAAACAGCGTTTGCGTCCTGTGTTGTTAACCGCTGGTGCTGCCGCAATGGGATTTCTTCCGATGGCCATTTCTTCCTCGGCTGGTGCCGAAGTGCAACGTCCGTTGGCGACAGTTGTTATTGGAGGACTGATTAGTGCCACTTTCTTAACAATGATTGTGCTTCCGGTTTTATATTCCATTGTAGATAACTTGAAAATAAGTTTCTTACGTTCGGGTAAAACAAAGGTAATAACGCTTTTGCTGCTGCTCTTAATGGTTGTGCCAGCCATTGGTCAGGAGCGTGAGTTAACCATGGAAGAAACCATCGAGTGGGCTTTGGCAAATAATCTGGAATACCAAGCTGCTCATTTGCAAGAAGAACAGAGTAAACAGCTCATAGGTACTGCTTTTGATTTGGAAAAAACCGGAATTTATTACAACTACGATCAAAGCAATATTGGCGAAAACAATGTTCCGCTTAGTATCTTTGGGGTGGCACAGAATTTTGAATTCCCTACAGTTTACAACCGCCAAAAAAAAATTAATAAGTATGATTATCGATTGAAAACAATTCAAACCGAGATATTGGCCAGGGATATTTCCAGAAGGGTATCTCAACAGTATAATCAGGTGGTTTTTGAGCAAAATAAGCTGGTGTTGTTTTTATATCTGGATAGTCTTTATCAGGAGTTCGCACGAGCGGCTTCCCGAAAATATGATCTGGGTGGCGCCAATTATTTGGAGATGTTGACTGCACAATCAAAGCGAAATCAACTTGCCACAACCGTTCTTCAAATTCAGCAGGATATGGAGGCTGCTACTACCCAATTAAGGTCGATTGTTCAATCGGACAGTTCTTTTTCTGTGGGACGTCAGGACTTATCTATTCAAATTGTGGACACCTCACTTCAAAGAATGAATCCAGGAGTTGCTTTTATGCAAGAGCAGGCTGAAATGAGTCAAGAACAAATCCGATTGGAAAAAAGCAGGTTCTTGCCCGGACTTCAACTGGAGTATTATTTGAGTACAAATGATGCTCCCAATCATAAAAGTTACAATGCTTATCAAATCGGACTAACCTTACCACTTTGGTTTAAGCCTCAAAATAATAGGCTTGCAGCCTCAAGAATTCAATATGAGATTGCCCTGAATATGAGCCACGATTATCAGTTGAAGCTTAATGCAAAACGCGAACAATTGCGGGCTGCGCTGCTGAAGCATCAGGAATCGATCAACTATTATCAAACCACAGGAAAGCATTTGGCCGAAGAAATTTCGCGTATCGCCCAAAAGGGATATACCGATGGAGAAATTGACTTTTTCCAGTACATCCAAAGTCTTGAAACTGCTACCTCCATCGTTTTGGAATACCTTGAAAATCTTGTTCAGTACAATGAAGTCACCTTTGAAATTAATTACATGAATTTATAATCACAAGTCATGAATAAAGCCAGTATAACTATCACAATACTTTTTTTGGTAAGCTTAAATATGGGTTGCAAACCAGAGCAAAAGCCAACACAGGAAATTGAAGATGAAGCGGTACTTTCCACACCCCAAAAGGATGAAAATACCATTGTACTCACCCGAAAGCAATACGAAAGCGCTGGCATGCAGATGGGAGCCTTGCAGCTTGAGACATTATATGAGACCATAAATACGACCGGGTTTTTAAATGTTCCTCAGGAGAACCAAATCGTAGTGAGCTCATACATGGGCGGCTACGCTTCTTCAACGTCTTTTCTTCCGGGTGATCAGGTGAAAAAAGGTGAGCTACTCCTTCGGCTAACGAACCCTGAAATTGTCACAGTTCAAAAAGACTATCTCATCGCTAAACAAAGTCTTGCATACTTGAAAACTGTATACGATCGACAAGTCACTTTAGAACGTGAAAATATCAGCTCACGCGATAAACTACTATTGGCCGAAAGTGAATACTACAATATGTTGGCTACAGTAGCTGCTCTGGAACAGACCTTGTTACTGAATAATATCCGACCTGAGAAAGTATCTGCTGCCAACATTTCTCCAGTCTTTAATCTGTATGCTCCTATTGGAGGTGTAATTACAAGTGTAAATGCTGAAAACGGACAGTTCATGGATCCAGGAACTCCACTTTTTCAAATCGTGAATACCGATCATATGCATTTGGAAATGAAGGTATTTGAACAAGATATTGCTTTAGTTAAACCAGGACAAAAAGTAAAGTTTACGATTCCTGACTCCAAAGTTAGTGAATTTTATGGAGAGGTCTTTTTGGTTGGTAAGGCCATTGATAAACAAGATAGAACTGTGGCTATCCATGCACATCCGGATGATTATGCCAGACTACCTCAGTTTTATGGCTTGTTTGTAGAAGCTGAAATCATTATTGCTGACCGTCAGGCAGATTGTGTACCCAATAGTGCGCTTGCTTCCGGAAACGGCAATAGTTATGTATTCGTTAAACAATCAGAAACTGCAGAAGGATTAGCTTTTGAACGTATTCCTGTAGAAGTAGGATTTACCACTGAGTCGTATACTGAATTGATACCCTCAAGTGTTTCATTACTTAAGGGAAAACAAATATTGGTAAAGGGAGCTTACGGACTGATGCAGGAATAATTATTTAATCTAAAGGTTCAAAATCTTCTTTTCCGGCTCCACAAACAGGACACATCCAATCATCAGGAATATCTTCAAAGGATGTCCCCGGAGCAATTCCACCATCAGGATCGCCCTCTTTCGGATCGTATATGTGATCACAAATCAGGCATTTGTATTTTTTAGAAGTTGAAGTACTTGCCGTTGATAAGTCTTTGGCAATTTCAACAGGTTTGATATATGTCGGTGCATTTTTTGGAGCTTTTCCTTTCTTAACATTGCGATAATAGGCGTAAGTGAGCGGATCTTTGTTCTCGTCGAGTAATCCATTGTCTATAATTTCTCCAATAAAAACAATGTGTGTGCCTACCTCAAATTGTGTAACCAGTTTACATTCAAACCATGCAATACATTGGTCGGTTACAATAGGAACTCCAGTTTTTCCATTAAAATATGGGGTGCTTTTAAATTTATTGATGTCTTTTCCACTTTTGTATCCAAACAAACCAATAATTTCTGAGGAAGCTTGTTCCTCAAGAATAGAAATAGAAAATAGTCCCGACTTTTGAATGAGAGCCGTTGTGAAATTGTCTTTGTTGCATGAAATGGCAATTTGTGGAGGCTCTGCGGTTACTTGGAATGCTGTGTTAGCAATATAACCATTCATTTTTCCTTCAAAAGAAGTACTGATAATATATAGTCCGTAACTTATTTTAAAAAATGCTTCTGTGTTCATATGGCTAGTTTTTGGTAAAGCTAAAAAAAAATGGGGAGATATAAGCAGCCTCATAAAAATGTTGCGAGAGCATTTTTGCTGTGCGAAGAATAATAAAATATTTTCTTGAGGATAAAACTCCAAACAGAGGCATTCTCTTTTTTAATGGATGCAAAACTGAACAGCTCTATTTATAAAAATGTATTAGAAGAACACCGATATGAGTTTATAATACAATTGAATAAATGAGCATCTAGAACATCACGCATACCAAGCGGAATCAAAAATTAGGAGAAATTGACTAAGCCATGTGCAATGGGCTAATGTGGTTGGTAACCTTGTAAGGCGTTTGATATTTAGTAAGTTTTACTTTTTTACCTTCCTCTTGACACATAGGACAGTGGTTCATTTTTACCGGAAAGATATAGTCACATTCGTGGCAATAGTAATAATGAATGGTCGATGCCTTGCGACGATTCTTTAAAACAAAGAAAATCCCGGCTAAGGGTGTGAGAAGAAGGCTAATAATAAAAACTTTTACGCCTTCTGCTTTGCTATCGATACCTAGCAGGGCAAGGATAAAAGTGACTAGCAAATAAATTGCGATAAAGTAAATAAACATTTTTTTAGCGTTTAAGAGTAATACTCTTTAGCAATTCTTACGCCAAAATATGTAACATCCAATAAAACAAGGGAATATAAGTTAATGTGATGGTTTTGTTACATTTGGTTCAGGTAAAAAATATCCGAATTCGTAGCCTACCTACGATTCGGAAGGGGTAACAGCTGGTAGATTGCCATCATTGAGGTTCATTTTTATTCTTGAAACTACCATTTCGATTGCCACCTTGTTTTTTCCTCCCTGAGGAATGATAAGGTCGGCGTGCAGTTTGGTAGGTTCAATAAACTGCGTATGCATGGGTTTTACATACTTTTCATAATGGTTTAATGCATCATTATAATTTCGTCCGCGTTCTTGTACATCTCGTCGAATGATTCGCATCAGGCGGTTATCGCTGTCTGTTGCAACAAACATTTTGATGTCAAGCATCTTACGGAGTTTTGAATTGCCTAATATTAAAATACCTTCAACGATAACCACCCTTTTGGGAGAGATTGGAACAAATTCTTTTGATCGCGCACAAGTTACATATGAATATATGGGACGTTGAATGGTTTCTCCACGTTTCAGGGCATTAAGATGATCAACCAATAAATCAAATTCAATGGAATTTGGGTGATCGAAATTGATTTGCAGTTTTTCCTCTTGTGTCAGGTGTCCGTTGTCAAAATAGTAAGCATCCTGCGGAATAACCGCCACACTATTTTTGGGCAATGCCTCTACAATTTTATTTACTACAGTGGTTTTACCTGAGCCACTGCCTCCTGCGATACCGATAATGAGCATAGTCTTAAATTAATCAGTCAAAAGTAAAAAAAGAGGTGAAGTAATCAACTTTTCACCTCTTCTTTTTATTGGTTTATATATTTCCCATTCGGGACAAGCTACAATTGTTACATCAGGAAGCTCATAAGTACCCCAGCTGCAACAGCTGAACCAATTACTCCGGATACATTGGGCGCCATGGCATGCATCAGTAGGTGGTTCGATGGGTCGTATTTGAGCCCTTCGGTTTGAACAACGCGAGCACTATCGGGCACAGCTGAAACACCGGCAGCTCCAATAAGAGGATTAATCTTATTTCCTTCGCTCAAAAACAAATTCATCACTTTAGCAAAAAGAACACCTCCAGCAGTAGCAACCACAAAAGATAGAGCACCCAACACAAAAATGAGAATTGATCCTCCGGTTAAAAATACATCTGCCTGAGTTGATGCTCCTACCGTAATACCCAAAAGGATGGTGACAATGTCGATAAGTGAATTGCGAGCAGTATCAGCAAGTCGTTTGGTTACTCCACTTTCTTTTAGAATATTACCAAAAAATAACATCCCCAATAAGGGAAGTGCTCCGGGTGAAATAAAAGTGGTGAGAATAAGTCCTGTAATAGGGAAAAGAATTTTCTCGAGCTTACTTACTGAGCGGGGAGGTTTCATTCTGATTACCCGTTCTTTATTTGTGGTAAGCAATCGCATTACCGGGGGTTGAATTACCGGAACTAATGCCATATATGAATATGCAGCAATGGCAATGGGGCCAATTAGGTTTTGGGTTTGTAAACCATTGATGATACCTCCATTGGCTAATTTGGACGATAGAAAGATGGCTGTTGGGCCGTCAGCACCTCCAATGATACCGATAGCACCGGCTTCAGGCATATTAAATCCCAAATACAGTGCACCCAATAAAGTGAGGAAAATACCGATTTGAGCAGCCGCACCTAACAACATCAGGCGTGGATTGGAAATCAGCGATGAAAAATCAGTCATGGCGCCAATACCCAAAAAAATCAAAGGCGGATAAATTCCCTTAACCACTCCATAATACAGGTAGTTAAGTACACTACCTTCCTGATAGATACCCAACTGAAGGTTGATACCTTCATCCTGGAAAAAGGGAATGTTACCTAGAATGATTCCGGTCCCAATGGGAATGAGCAACAAGGGTTCGTAATCGTATTTAATGGCCAGAAAGATAAAAAACAATCCTACGGCAATCATGATTAAGTGACCAGGTGTTGCATTGCGAAATCCGGTATAGCTAATAAATTTGGCGATTCCTCCCATAATGCTGTGTCCACTATCGGCATTGGCATTGCTTACCGTTTCGGGTGAACTGATGGTTTCTGCCATGCCCGGTATTTGGAACAACATAAAATTTAAACAGGCCAGTAAAGCAATGAGACCAAAAATGGTAATTGCTTTTTTTCTTGATTTCATATGATTTCCCCCTTAATTTACTTCTAATTCAATGAGTACATCATCTTGAAGTACAGCATCTCCTGCCTGAACTTTAATCGTCTTAACAATACCGCCTTTTTCAGCAAGCAGTTTGTTCTCCATTTTCATGGCTTCGTACATGAGTAGTTTGTCGTCTTTGGCAACTTCGTCACCTACCTTAACATATACCTGCATGATATTTCCCGGTAGGGGAGCTTTTACTTTAAACAATACGTCAGACGATTTAGAGATTTTATGTGATCCCTTTGGCTGAGCGACAGCTGAACGCACCAGAATAGGTGTTTTTGTTGCGCGCTCATCTTTGTGAAGTTCAACATTGTAGACTGTTCCGTTGACTTCGATTTTTGCAGTACCTGACTCGAGCTTTTTTACTTCAACTTCGTAATCATTACCGCTTATGGTGAATTTGAATTTTTTCATTTGAATGTTATTTTACCTGTGTTAAATTAACCTTTTGAATGTTATTTTATGTGAGCTATCGGTTAAAATTACGCAAGCCGTATATTTTTGAGCTCCATGGTGAATAGGCTTTTGATACCCGATGAATGGTGATGATATCACTTTCGTCGTCGTGTAAATCACGACAAAGGTATATGGCCATCGAAATGGCTGCGGCCTCTTCACCAGTGATAACAATTTCTTCCTCCAGGTTGGTGAGTTTGCCCTCTTGTGCCAATCTTCTTCTGGTTTTCCAGGTAAGTATTTTTGGCATAAAGTAAAACACAAAATAAAGCAATACTAAGGCAGAAAATACAATGGTATAACCTATAAGGGCAATGATACTTCCATCAACAATTTCTTGGGGTACTTGATATAATAAATCCATGTTTTAATTATTGATGATGGGTTATAATGGAATATTTGAGTGTTTCTTTGGAGGGTTAACATCCTTTTTAGATGCAAGGGTTCCCAAAGCTCTGATGATTCTGAAGCGGGTGTTGCGAGGTTCAATAACATCGTCAATGTATCCATAAGCAGCAGCTTCATATGGATTGGCAAATTTGTTGCGGTATTCCTCTTCCTTCATGGCCACATACTTCGCCTTTTCTTCCTCGGTTTCCAATTTTGCAATATAGCTACCTTCGAGTACTTCGATGGCACCTTTTGGACCCATCACGGCAATTTCAGCTGATGGCCAGGCGTAGTTCATATCGCCGCGCAATTGTTTTGACCCCATTACGTCATGTGCTCCACCGTAGGATTTTCTTAAGGTGATGGTCACTTTTGGAACTGTAGCTTCTCCGTATGCGAAAAGCAATTTAGCTCCGTGAATGATGATGCCGCCATATTCTTGTGCACTACCTGGTAAAAAGCCTGGTACGTCAACCAAGGTTACAATAGGAATGTTAAAGGCATCGCAAAAGCGCACAAAACGAGCTGCTTTGCGGGAGGCATTAATATCGAGTACGCCAGCTAAAAAATTTGGTTGGTTGGCCACAATCCCAACAGGACTTCCATTGAATTTGGCAAAACCGGTAATGATATTTTGTGCGTAGTTGCGCTGAACTTCCATAAATTCCCCATAATCCACGACTGAGTAAATGACATCTTTTACATCGTAAGGTTTGTTGGGGTTGTTGGGAATGATTTCATTAAGTAGGTCTTCTTTGCGGTCGATTGGATCGGTACATTCTGTGGCAATAGGATCTTCCAGATTATTTTGAGGGAGGTAGGTCAACAGTTTGCGAATCAGCAACAATCCTTCTTCCTCATTGTCAGCAATAAAGTGTGCTACTCCTGATTTCTTACCATGCACATCGGGGCCACCCAAGTCTTCGGTTGTAATATCTTCACCGGTAACGGTTTTAGCTACTTTTGGACCGGTTACAAACATGTAAGCATTTTCTTTGCTCATCATAATGAAATCGGTAAGTGCGGGGGAATAAACCGCTCCACCGGCGCAAGGACCAAATACGGCTGAAATTTGTGGGATAACACCAGAAGCCAGGATATTGCGCTGGAAAATTTCGGCATAACCGGCCAAACTTCTTACACCTTCCTGAATACGTGCACCACCACTATCGTTGATGCCTATTAAAGGAGCACCCACTTTAAGTGCCTGATCCATTATCTTACAGATTTTTTTGGCGTAGGTTTCCGACAGTGATCCTCCAAAAATGGTAAAATCCTGTGAAAAAACATATACGACTCTGCCATCGATGGTACCATGTCCGGTAACGACTCCGTCCGTTAGAAAAACTTGCTTATCGAGTCCCATTTCCGTAGAGTGATGGGTTACAAACATGTCGTATTCTTCGAAACTACCTTCGTCGAGGAGTAAGTCGATGCGCTCACGAGCTGTTAGCTTTCCTTTTTTGTGTTGTGATTCAATACGTTTCAGACCGCCACCTAATTTGGCTTCTTCACGCTTGCTCAACAAATGTTGAATATTCTCTTCAATTGTCATTGTACTTTTTGTTGGAGTATGGTGGATATTCCTGCAATTAGCAGATATGGATTTTTATGTAAATAGCTTTACTTGTTTTTGTCTTCGCACAATTCGGTAAGCACGCCAAAGGTTGATTTGGGATGAAGAAAGGCAATGTCTAATCCTTCAGCTCCTTTTCGGGGGGCTTTGTCAATCAATTGTACTCCTTTTTCGGCCATTTCGTTGAGCGAATCTTCCAGACCTTCAACTGCAAAAGCCATGTGATGGATTCCCTGACCACGTTTTGCAATGTATTTTCCGATGGGTCCTTCAGGGTCGGTACTCTCTAATAATTCAATCTTTGTTTCACCAATTTTGAAAAATGCAGTTTTTACTTTTTGATCTGCTACTTCTTCTACAGCGTAACACTTCAATCCTAACATGTTTTCGTAGTATGGTATGGCTTCCTCCAGGCTATTGACTGCAATGCCAAGATGTTCAATATGAGATAGTTTCATAAAATATTAATGGTTGTGAAATTTTTCACAAAAGTAGATAAAGTATTTGGGTTACAATTACATCACTCCCTACTTTTTTTGAAATTAAGAATGATACCAAATAATCTACTTTGCTTTTTGATATCAGCTACAAAATCGATAATATTGTAAAAAATTTTATCATGCCGAAGTATTTCCTTTTTGTTGCTTTTTTTATCCTTTCCATGGCCATTTCAGCGCAAACCTTTACCGACATTCAGGCCGGACTTACTGGGGTAAGCGAAAGTGCTAACAGTTGGGTCGATTACAATGAGGATGGTGTACCCGACATATTTGTAACCGGAGATTTTTATTCAGGGAAAACACATGGCGTTCAGTCTAAACTTTACAAAAACCTGCGAAATGGTCGCTTTGCTCAGGTTTCGACTTCCATCATCAATGTTTTTCGTGGCGATATGGACTGGGCCGACTATGATCTGGATGGCATTGAAGATCTGTTTATCATAGGCGAAACTTCAACCGGAGCTAAAATTGCCCGCTTATATAAAGGTAACCGAACAACCAATTTTCAACACATTGCTTTGAAAATCCCTGGAGTTCGTGATGGCTCGGTGGAATGGGGCGATTACGATGGCGATGGCGATCAGGATTTGTTGATATCCGGAGATACTGATCAGGGGGCTATTACCAAAATCTACCGCAACGACCGCAATAACCGTTTTACTGAAATCTCAACGGGTTTTCCACAAGTAGCCTTTAGCGTAGCACGTTTTGCCGACTTCAATCAGGATGGTAAGCTGGATGTGTTGGTGAGCGGAAACGAAAAAAGCGGATTGGTAGTCACCGAATTGTTCCGTTACAACGACGGCAACTTTATTCGTATGGATTTGGGCCTGATAGGATTAAAGCTCAACGACGCTGCCTGGGGTGATTACGACAATGATGGCGATTTGGATTTGGTGATCAACGGTGAAACCCAACAAGGCAAAGTGGAAACCCAATTATACAAAAACCAGAACAACCAATTCTTTATGCCAGCTTTCCCCGGTTTTATGAATGTGCGTTCCGGTTCCGTTGACTGGGGAGACATGGACCACGATGGCGACTTGGACTTGCTTCTCACCGGTGAATCGGCCTTGGGCCCTGTGTCCAAAGTATACCGCAACGACAGAAACGAGCAATTTACTGACCTAAATGCCGACATCATTGGCTTGTACATGAGTGATGGCCATTGGGGTGATTACGACAACGATGGCGATTTGGATGTGTTAGTTTCGGGCATGTCGAAAAACTTTGCGTTTATCAGTCGTGTTTATCGAAACGATCCCGTTAAAACGGATACCATCCGCAATATGGATGATGAAGACATCTGGAATACCACTGTAATAAATGATGAAAGGCCTGTTAAAGTTTATTTTTATGTATTTGCCTCCTGTTGGTGCGATTTGGATGGCGACGGAATTAATGAATACAATGTGTTTTTTAGTCCCATCAAACGACAAAAGGTACAATACGAGTTACAAACCCATTTTAACGGAGTTATTGTCGATAAATATCCCATGTGGTACGATTTCGATCAGGGAAAAATGATCACCAACGGTTTTGAGCTCGAGCAAAAAGCCATCGAATCCAAAGCCATCGCTATTAAGGAATACCAATCAAAAGGATTTATTGTGCACGATTTGATTTGGTAGGCCAGTCATGACCTCCGTCTTGATCAAAATTTAAATTTTATTGAGTATTGTTATACTGTTCTAAATACTGATAAACGAGTTGGTCTTGTTTGGTTTTTGACCAGGTTGAAAATTTGGATGTTTTTATTTGGTCAACTAATTCATTATTGTCGTCCACTAATCGCAATAAAAGTTTTTTGACACTTCGCAATCCAAGCTTTGATAATTCTCCATCTTTGATAAAGAAATCATGGGGAACAATACTCCCATCATAAAGGTTGGTACTGTAAGACCGATACCAATTTATTCTTCCTTTCATCATTTCTTCCATCAATGTACATTCCTCAAGTTCAGGTTTTGAACCAACTTTTACCTGACCAAATACAATTCTTGAATTGACAAAACACCTTGTTAACGAGTCAAAATCGATAAGTTCCAAATACGCTATCTTTCTGGCAGGAATCCCTTTCTTATTATTATTCTCATCGAAATAGATTACTCCATCAGTAAATGATCGAGGGTCAAGCATGTTAGAATGAAAAAGAACGCTCTTGCAAAAGCATTTACCTCAATGGTATCTGATTGACCACCCAATACCACTTTTGTTACAATATGATTTCTGTCCTGACTTAATGCGGAAAAGCTTAGTGTAATTGAAAGCAGCATGACAATAAAGCGAAATTTCATTTTAGTTGTCTTAAGTTTATTATTCCTCGTTGTTGTTGAAAACTATGGTTATTCAATGAAATTATTTTTCAAACATTTTTTCTCATACCTCTCTTTGTTCCACCCAATCCCCTTCTTTCTTGATTAAATCAATCAATGCATCCACAGCTTCTGCTTCAGGGATGTTTTTGGCGATCAGTTTATGTTGTTTGTACAGGTTTACTTTTCCGCTTCCGGCACCTACATATCCGTAATCGGCATCAGCCATTTCGCCGGGACCATTCACAGCACATCCCATCACCGCTATTTTTAATCCGGCCAAATGATTTGTTTTTTCCCGCACAAGCGCCAATTGTTCCATTAAATTAAACCGGGTGCGTCCGCAAGAAGGACAGGCAATATATTCTGTTTTCGAATACCTCAGCCCCAATCCTTGTAGTATGTTCAACGAAAGCAGGGTCAGTTCTGTGTCGCTGTGATGTCGGTTATTTTGTATCCAAATTCCGTCTCTTTTCTTGGCCAACATCAATCGGGAAACATCCGTAGAAGCACGCAGCACCAATGTTTCCATTTCGGATTCATCGTAATTTAAATGGTATGCTGTGAGGGCGTTTTTGGTTTTTGCCAGATTCGTCAAAAAAGTGTCCTCAGGTATGACCACATCGCTTGAGGGGGTAGCTGTAGAAGAAAGTACGAGCGGATGTTTTCGTTTTTCTTGAGTGGTATTTTCAAAAGGATAAATGTGATGCACAGCAGGTTGGCTTTGCGCCGATTTTTTTCCGTAGAGGTAAACCAGTTTTTTTGCCACCGGAACCTCCGCAACAGGGTCTTCAGTAAGCGAAACCCTGATGGTATCGCCAATGCCATCGGCAAGTATATTTCCGATGCCCGCGGCCGATTTGATACGACCGTCTTCGCCATCCCCTGCTTCGGTAACTCCCAGATGGACGGGATAATAGTATCCTTGTTCCAGCATTTTTTCAACCAACAGTCGGTTGGTTTCAATCATGGAGGGCACATGGCTCGATTTCATGCTGAGCACCAGTTGATGAAAGTCGGCTTCGCGGCAAATTTCGATAAATTCCATGGCTGAAGCTACCATTCCCCTGGGTGTATTTCCGTAACGGGCCAATATCCTGTCAGACAGCGATCCATGGTTGGTGCCAATGCGGATGGCTGTGTGGTGTTTTTTGCAAATCTCCAGCAAGGGCAACAGGTTTTCGGCAATTTGAAGCTTGGCTTCGTCGTATTCTTTTTCGCTGTATTGGTAATTGATGCGTTTTTTATCGGTGTAGTTTCCGGGATTGATGCGGACTTTTTCTATAATGGTGGCGGCCACTTCGGCAGCCTTGGGATTATAATGTACATCGGCGATGAGCGGAATATGACAGCCTTGTTGCGCCAATAAATGCTTTATGTTGTAGAGGTTTTCGGCCTCGCGCACTCCCTGTGTGGTAAGCCGCACATAATCGCATCCGGCTTTGGCCAGTTCCAGTATTTGTTTTACGGAAGCTTCCGTGTCAAGCGTATTGGTATTGGTCATGGATTGGATGCGTACCGGATTCATCCCTCCCAGGGGAATGGTTCCAATGAATACTTCTTCTGATCTTATGATGTTTTGGCTTGAGGTTATTGAGTTTAGTGCGCCCATTTTTAGGAAAATTTACCTTTTTGATGATGACCACAAAGGTAGCCAACTTTTCGTTTGTGTTATTTCGAGATAATAGGCATCCATGTTTGGAAGAGGGCATTATTTTACTTTTTTTTCTTGGATATAGGTAGAATTTTAATGGATAAATTATTGCGTTAACTCTAAAAGAGGAATTTTTGCCACTAAATCTCAAAGACACAAAGAATGTACATAGGTAATATCATATAAATGTGCTATTTGTGAACCTTAGTTCCTTGGTGGCTTCGTGGCAATAGTTGTTTGTATCACTATTTGGAGTGGTCTCAATTATGCTCTCTGCAAAAAATAATCTGTTAGCCTGTAGGGATTTAAGTCAATAACTTTATTGTTAAATACATTTTAATTAATTAGAAGTTGTTCTAAAAACACGATTCTATTTAAAAGAATTCTAAATAATTGCTTAAGTTTGCAGTATGTTCGTGTTGAACTAATTAAACCAAATGAATAACCCCGGGCATGCCTGATCAAATAGTAAGGACTGCTCTTAAAGATGTATTGTTATGACAAAGAAATTATTTTTATTGATGACCTCAATGATTTTCGCATTGGTGTTGATGAGTGGATCAGCACAAGCACAAAAACTTTCAAAAGAAAGTAAAAACACCTACTACTTTTTCAAAATTGTGAATACTGATTTCGATGCGACCATTGTACGGGTAAAAGAGACCTTGAAAGAGCAAGGTTTTGGCGTGGTTTCTGAAATCAATATGCAACAAAAAATTACCAAAGCCACAGGAAAAGAAATGGATGCCTATGTTATTTTGGGTGCGTGTAATCCACAGGGAGCTTACGAAGCACTGCAATTGGATGCCCATATCGGACTTTTGTTGCCTTGCAATATTATTGTACGCGATTTGGGAAATGGACGAGTGGAAGTGGCAGCCATCAATCCGGAAAAAACCATGGAGAATGTGAAAAAATCGGAAATGAAAAAATTGGCCAAGGAGATAGCTGCCAAACTGCAGTTGGCCATTGCCAATGTTTAGTATAATTGAGCAGAAACCCCCAGGTTGATAATGCCTTTGTAGCCAAAGCCAAACTCCATAAATCCGGCAATATTTTTACCAACTCTGATTCCCATGACATTGGCTTGCCAGGCGATACGGTTGATATTTCCTGATCCGTCGGGCAGGCCACTGTCGGCTGGGGCAGTTAAAGTTTCGCTACCGAACTGATAACCCACATCGGCACCTGAATATATTTGCAGAATTCCCCGGTTGACGTAGCGGTAGGCAAAATCAACTACCACGGTATAAAATTGTCGATTGAGTTCACCAACCTCCTGTCCAAGATAGAAAACCGATGCTTTGCTTTGATTGTATCCCAACGAAATCCCCCAAAGATATTTTTCGCTTCCGGTGATTTTTCGGTACGAAAAGGCAAAAGTTCCACTTCCGGAATAATGATCGCGTACATATCTTTTGTCAGGATACAGGTCGGTAAGCATGGTGGATTCTACCGATAAAAACTGATCAAAAGGAAAAGCACCGTAGCTTATCATTACATCATGATGTTGGTAGTTTTGTTCAACGCTTTGGGCTGATAAACCTACCGACATCCAAACAAAGGTCAGTAATAGTAATTTTTTCATGGATCTTAATTGTGAGACACGAAATAAAATAAAATTTCGTTCAAAAGTAATGCAAATATGCTGGATATAGCACCCCATCAACCATCCAATAAATTCCGTACCTTTGCAACGCAAAAAATGACAGCTATGGGATAAATAACCAGTTTGGTTAAATATAAAGAAAGGAGAAACACCTATGATAGAAACGATTAAAATAGGAAGACTAAGGTGGCTTCACATTAACAATCCTAGCGAAGAGGATTTTGAATACCTGGGCAATACACTCCACTTTCACCAACTTGATATTGAAGACTGTAGACAAAACAACCAGCGACCTAAAATTGATATTTACGACGATTATTACTTTTTGATTCTTCATTTTCCGGTGTTCGATCGCCAGAATCAGTTTATCAAACCCCGTGAAGTAAAAATATTCTGGGCCGAAGATTATATCATCACGGTAGGCAAAACCCACTGGATGGTCGACAGGCTCTTTAATACAGCAGTTCAGCAGGAAAAAGAAGGCATTGACTTTGAAGTAGGAACCAGTGATGCCTTGCTATACACCATTCTGGAGCAATTAATGACCGAATCAGTGTCGTTGCTTCGTAGGGTAGGACTTGAACTGGAAATGATTGGACGTGAGCTTTTTGGCAACAAACCCACCCGTGTTATCGAGCGACTTTCGGTTACCCGGAAAAATATCATCGCCCTCAACACCATGTACAAACCGCAACTTCGGGTGTTCAACAAATTTGAATCGGGAAGCGTGGAAGGTTTTGCCCATAACATGGAAGATTACTGGGGTAATATCCTCGACTATTACAACAAAATGTGGGACATGACCGAAGATTATGGCGAGCTCATCGATGGCTTGTCGACCACCTTCGACTCCATGCAGACCAACAAAACCAACGAAATCATTAAAATTCTCACCCTTATTTCTTCTATCATACTTCCCCTTACATTTCTTACCGGACTTTATGGAATGAATATACTCTTGCCCTTGCAGGAAGACAGCCATGCCTTTTGGATTATCATGACCCTTATGGTGTTGGTAGGTGGTGGGATGATTACCTATTTCCGACGAAAAAAGTGGATGTAGGTCGTTTCTCGTTTGATTGCAATGGTGTACCTTAATCGGTGAGTGAATTTTTACCGCTTCACCACCCCCACTTCCTCCACCTCTTTTCCATCCATCACCAATACCACATGGTAAATTCCTGCGGGCAGTGAACGGTTGTATTGATCCTCGCCATGCCAGTGGATGATGGATGTTCCGGCAATCGAAGTGCCATCCATCAGCACCTTTATCCGCTGACCGGAGTTGTTGTACACTTCGAGTTGAATATGAGAAGCAGCATTGGTTTTCAGCATAATCCGGGTATCGGTACTAAATGGGTTGGGAGCTACCATCAGCGCTTTCTCCTTTTCAGGGATGATGGTTTGGTATTCGTTTGTCCCAACGGTTGGATTCCATTCGTAGGCTCCCATATCGATGGAAGCCCCGTAAATGCGTGGATTTCCGGCCAAATCGGTTTCGGGCAGGTGGATAAACGAAGGCAGTTCCAGAGTTCCGGCATCGATGCAGGGGGAGCCGTAATCAATTTGATAGGGGTTTTCGCCTACGCCTGTAAACAAGGGGTCAGCATCGATGTTGCTGGGGGAGTAATAAAGCAGGTTATTGGAAGTAACCATGTCGATGGCCGCTTCACCTCCATCGATCAATGAATGCTCAATAGATAAAACGCTTTCTATGTCCCCGTAGGGTGTAAACATATAAGCCGGGGCAAATTGGTTGTTGTACACAATGGAGTTATATACATGAGTTTGCGAACTGTAAACGGCTCCAATGGCTGCGGCATCCGGGTTGTTGGAGTAGGTATCGGCCAGGGTACAATTAATTAAAAATACCTGGGCTCTATCCATTGTACTTACTCCTGAAGCTCCATTGCCATTGTTAATGTCCTGGGTGTGATTTTCAGCAAACAAACAGTTGTACAAAATAACGGTAATTTGATCCGGATCATACCACCATTGTCCAAGGACAAATAATCCACCTCCCGCAGCGCCATCAGGGACTGAATAATCAGGATAGTTAGCCATAAAGCGGCAACCCTCGAAGCGAACAGTATCGGGAGGCAGGCTTACATATGGATTATACCCCGTTCTTAATGCCCCACCACCAATGTTATTCCTGAATTCCACATTCTTCAGTAAAAAATTATTTGAAGATTTGATATCACCTCCCCCCTCCATGCGGCCTTTGTTGTTTATAAATAACAGGTTTTCGAAAATGCCATTCCGATTATTTTCGATGTATATACCCCCCAAACCGTACGGACTTATGGTATCTCCATTGCCATTACTTATGGTCAAATTACTGATTTTGTAGTTGTCGGCATGGGGAATCCCATTCAATAAAAAAATTTGATTTTCGGCATCCAGGATGGTGGAATCGCGGTGGGTTCCTTGTATGGACACATCTCGCTTTAAGCATAATGGAAACTTTTCTCCTCCCGAAAGGCAGTAAATGCCATTGGCCACATGGATGGTGTCGGGGCTAAGGCTGTCGGAGGCTGCTTTTAACAGGGCAAAATAGATGTCTTTCAATGGCTCTTCGGGGGTGAGTCCACTGTTGTTGTTATCACCATCGTTGGATACATATAGATCCTCAAATGATGTTTCAATTTTTGCACAAGCAATATCATAAGTAATATCATCTATAGGATCAGGATCATTCCCGATCGAAAAAAGATAGTAGTAGTCAGGATTCGACACGGTGAAGGTGTCAACGGCTAAATGAAAGGGAGGGCTGTATTCACCTAATTTATAGATATCCGTACCCATTGAAGCATAATTCAAATAGATATTGCATCTGTTTACCGTATCAAACTCAATGCTGCTGTTTAATACCATGATGCCGCCTCCGCGACCATAGGTATAATTATTTTTAATGGTGACATTGGAAAGATAACCACCGGCATTTCGAAAATAAATTCCACCTCCATATCCAAATGCTTTGTTATCATTAATGATGCAGTTGTAAATTTCTGTGGATGAATTCGACACAAACACCCCACCGCCACTTATGCCACCATACCACGTACCACTACCATTTGTTAACATAAAACCATTGAGGGTAACCATGGATTGACAATCTTCAATAAAAATACAACTCCCGGTTTGGTTTCCATCAACAATGGTTTGGTGTATGTAGGCTAAATCGCCCGTGGTGAGGGTTAAGCTCCCTATAGTCAAACTTTTATTATCGACATAAAGATTCTCATAATAAGTTCCCGGCCACACCAATACCGTATCGCCATCAGCCGCCGCATCTAACGCTTGTTGTATCGCCATAAAATCGCCACTTCCATCTTGTTTTACCGTGATTACTTGTGCAGAACTCTGTAGTACAAACAACAGGCATAAAGTCACCATGATTGCCATACGATGCATTATATTGAAGGAGTTTACTTTCATGGTTATTGATTGTTAACTAATAGATGACCAGCTTTTTTGTAACAACTCGTCCACTTTCTTTAATATTTAACACATAAATTCCTGTCGTAAGTTTTTTGCCCTGGGCATCGGTTAAATTCCATTGCATGGCATAATCGCCTTTAGGTTGTGTGTTATTTAGTAAGGTTGCTACCTGACGACCGAAACCATCAATAACCTGGATTTCAATGTTGGATGGTTCATCAAGCCG
>JBFHGX010000016.1:0-45594 GCA_041582875.1 Bacteroidales bacterium
CAATACCCAAAAGAACCATGCGGCAACCGCTTTCGGCGGCGTATTTGAGCACCTCGTCATTATCGGCAAAGTTCATGGAAGCCGAGCAAAACCATTCAATTTTTATTCCTCGTTTAATAATCCCTTTGAATAGCTGGATGGCACGTTCCTGAGATTTCTTTCCATATCCAATGAGGTTGTCATCCACAAAATACACCATGGGATGTTCTACCATTTCCAGTTCATCAAGCACTTCCTCGATGGGACGTTGAC
The DNA here is from genome assembly GCA_041582875.1 of Bacteroidales bacterium. Classification (GTDB taxonomy): domain Bacteria; phylum Bacteroidota; class Bacteroidia; order Bacteroidales; family F082; genus UBA6244. Next base: position 253 of record JBFHGX010000016.1, read on the forward strand.
GATAGGTGCTGCCATTAAAGGTGTGAACCGAGCAAAAATCGCAACGCATGGGACAGCCTCGTGAGGTCTGGATACTGGCAAATTTGTAATCGGGATGGAAGAGGTGACGCGCTGGAAGTACTGCATTTTCCATAGGGAGTAATTGTCCCATGTAGGATTTTTTCATCTTCCCTTGCTCAAAATCTTTGATAAGTGTAGGCCAAACGCTTTCTACTTCACCAATAACCACTGTATCGCAATATTTAATCGCTTCATCGGGAACCATGGAGGCGTGAATGCCACCAATGACCGTAGGAATTCCCTTTTCACGGTAGAGGGCAGCTAGTTCGTATGCTCTTGTAACACTTGAGGTGAGTGCGGTAAAACCAACAAGGTCGGCTTCTTTGTAGGTGAACTCCTCAAAATTTTCGTCTAAAATTTCAACCTCCCAGTTTTCGGGGGTTAAGGTGGCAATAATACCCAATCCTATGGGAGGATATATTACATGTTTATGAATGATCAGTCCTTTTCGTGTTGTATTCAAAGGGTTGACCAACAGTAATTTTCTTTTTTTGTCAGTCATTTGTTAAGTGCGTGTATGGTGCAAAGATAGTTATTAATTCACAATTGATGTTTGATATTAAGTAAGGAAACAGTCGTGATTCCACTACAACAATACTTCTCTTTAGGATGCTGTTCTGAAAATCAGATAACCAATTCAACAAAAAAATCACCACCTTTGTCAACGAATTTTTAAGCCATAAAGTGTTGTCATGGCCAAACGTGGATTTTTTAGGGATTTTTTAGGCGTGCTCAACAGCAATATCGTATCGTTGGTAAGTGCTTTGCTGATGGTGGTTGTGCTCACACGGGTGTTGGGCACCGACGGTTATGGTGAGTACAATGCCTTGATTGTTATCCCGTTAATTGTGGTTAGTCTTACCCATCTGGGAATCAGAGGAGCCTCCATTTATTTGTTGGGTAACAAAAAGTTCGACGAAAACCAATTGGTTTCTTCGGTTGTGTTGATATTGATGGGTTCCGGACTTGCAGGGATGTTGTTGAGTGCCATTGCATTTTGGTTTTACCGCGACTCATCCTTCACTCTGTTACTCATCCTTCTGGTGCTTTTTATCATTCCTTTGCGGCTCACCACCATTTATGCTGGAGGGATTTTTTATGGAAAAGATGAAATAAAAAAAGCCAATCAGTTGAACTGGATGATCAATTCATTGAATTTGTTGTTGGCCATTATTCTTGTTTGGTGGCTCGGCTATGGTCTTACAGGTGCAGTGGTGGCTACTCTACTCGCCAATTTGTATGTGGCGGTCAGGGCGATGATGTTGCTGATCGCGCAGTTTAATCTGAAGCTTACCTATCATCCTGAAATTGTTAAAAGTTTGTTGCGATTGGGAATCGTATTCTCCATGTCTTTTTTCGTGCTGCAACTCAATTATAAAATTGACATATTGTTGCTGGAAAGGCTTTCTTCCATCGAAGAGGTGGGGTTGTATTCTTTGGCCACACAGATTGCCGAACAGCTTTGGCAAATCCCTTTGGCAGTGAGTTTGGTGTTGTTCACCAGAACCGCCAATAACGAATCCCAAACTGAACCTTCAAAAATCTTACCGCTTACCCGAACTACACTTCTGCTGGTTTTTGCTATTGCGGTGGGACTATTTTTGGTGGCGCCTTTTATTATTCCCTTGTTTTTTGGGATAGCTTTTTCGACTAGCAGCCTGATGCTTCAAATTATTTTGCCCGGAATAGTCGTTATGTCAGTGTTCAGGGTGCTTAGCGGTCAATTGGCCGGACTGGGTAAGCCTCAGGTAACTTTGTATATTTTTATCCCGGCCCTCATCATCAATATTGGTCTCAATTTCCTATGGATACCAGTCTATGGTGGAAATGGTGCCGCCATGGCCTCCAATGTGAGTTATTTTTTAGGCGTTTTGGGTTATTGGATGTATTATTCACATCTAAACAAAATTTCATTCTTTGAAATACTTCATTTCCGCAAATCGGATTTGAGCACCATTACACAATTAATTCTGAAAGTTAAAAACAAATGGACAACCTAACGCAAATACCCTTTTTGTTCATAGTAGGACGACCCCGCTCGGGAACCACTTTGTTACGCACCCTTTTCGATGCCCATACCCATGTGGCCATCCCTCCGGAGTGTCAGTTTGTGGTGAACCTTTACGGGAAGTATGGCAAGAAAACCCATTGGTCAAAAACCGATTTAGAACAATTCTATCAGGAACTACAGCCCCAATGGCGATTCGATTTATGGAAGCTGGACAATGATCGCCTAATGCAAAACCTACTGAGTCAGGAAGGGGATAATTCTTACGGAAATGTCTGTAAAGCAGTATATAGTACCTATCATTCCGTATTTCCAAAGGAAAAAATAATGCTGTTTGGCGATAAAAATCCGGGTTATACCATCTATACCAAACGGCTGTTGAAGATATTCCCCAATGCTAAGTTTATTCACATTACCCGCGATTACCGCGACAACTTCGTCTCCATTAAAAATGTGGACTTTGAATTGCCTATTCCTTCGTTAGCGGCACAAAAGTGGGTGTATTTCTTTAAAAAGATTAACAAAGATGCACTTGAAAAACCGGAAGCCTATTATCATATTCGGTATGAAGATTTAGTGAGTAATCCGGAAGCATCCATGAAAGCTATGTGTGCTTTTGTTGGCATTGAATACCAAGCCGGAATCCTTAATTTTCATGAGAAAAAGGACGAAGTTACCCAACTGTATCAACCCGGCATTCTTCAAAAATACCATGCTAGTTTATTGAAAAAAATAAATACAGGCAGGATTGATCTTTGGAAAAAAGAGCTCACTGAGAAAGAAGTCAGGTTGCTGGATTTTACGGTTGGTGAGCTGGGCGAAAAAGCCGGCTATCGTAGAAAATTTCATGACTCAGGAATTAAAATAGCACTTCAAGCTATGCCGGGAAGGGCCATTGCTGCGATGTTGTATATAGCAACGCAAATGGCCGACAAGCTTCCGGCTACCATTCGCATGAACATCTTAAGTAAAGGTCCGCGGGTATTGGGCAAGACTTTTCTCCGTATTTTTAATCCGAAAAAGCTCGAAGAGATGAAAAGATTAGAGCAGGGGCGTTAGTCTATCTGAACCAGTACGTATTACAACCTGTTTAGCTTACGTTGCTTTATTCAACTTTAACCACTATTTTTGCTCAAAAGAAAACACGATGAACATCAACGATTTTATAGAAAAAGTAGAAGCCGAATTTGACGACCTTGAACCCGGCACACTTACCCCAACTACCGTTCTTAAAGAAGCCTTTACCTGGGATTCGGTGAATGCGCTTATCTTTCTGGCTCACGTAAATGTAGAATACGACGTGGAAATTACGGCCAACGAACTCATCGAAGCTACGACTGTTCAAAATTTATTCGATTTGGTTAATTCAAAAGTGGAAAACAAAGCGTAATGGCCCTATTTTCTGTTCCGGATATCAAAATAGTAGGGGTCGCAGCTTGTGTTCCCGAAGATGTTTACCACAATCAAAATTACGATTGGGTAGAGGAAAGGGAACGGAATACACTTATTAAAACCATCGGGGTTGAGCAGAAACGACATGCCCAAAAAGGGACTACCACTGCTGACCTTTGTTTTGATGCCAGTGAGAAATTACTGGATTTAGTGTCTGTTGACAGAAATGAGATTGAATTGGTTATTTTCGTCTCGCAGTCGCGCGATTACATTATTCCTGCTACTGCAGGATTATTGCAAAACCGCTTGGGATTGTCGCATTCCACCATCGCGTTCGACATCGGATTGGGATGTTCGGGTTATGTGTATGGCCTTTCTGTAATTGGCAGTATGATGTCTACCGGAAGAATTAAAAAAGCGTTGTTGCTTACCGGCGATATCTCTACTCTGAATACTTCCTACCGCGACAAAAGTGCTTTTCCCCTTTTCGGAGATGCAGGTACAGCCACGCTTTTGGAACATCAGCCAGGCGCTAAGCCCATGATATTCAATTTACAAACCGATGGGTCAGGATATGATGCCATTATTATTCCGGATGGAGGTATCCGTAATTTTGCCAGTAAGGAGACTTCTTTCGAATACCACAAAATTAATGAAGGCATCTACCGCAATGGGTTCAATATTGCATTGGACGGCATTAAGGTGTTTAATTTTTCGCTGCGCGAAGTTAAACGCAATGTGCGTGATTTGATGGAATATGCTCAGCAATCGCTGGATGAAGTGGATTATTTAGTGCTGCATCAGGCCAACAAGCTGATGAACGAAACCATCCGCAAACAGCTGAAACAGCCCGAAGAAAAGATGCCCCTTTCGTTAAGAGAATATGGAAATACCAGTTCGGCATCCATCCCGTTGACCATGGTAACTCAGATTCGTGAGTCGTTGGAACAGGGCAAAAAACAATTGTTGCTTTCAGGATTTGGCGTAGGTCTTTCATGGGGAAGTGCTTTAATGGAAACCGATCATATACTATGTCCTGAAATTTTGGTTCATCCAAATTCGTAAGCCATGAACTTCTGTAAACTCACCGGAAAAACCATCCTCATCACCGGAGCTTCTTCGGGTATCGGACGACAAACGGCCATAGAAGTGTCGCAACTTGGCGCTCAGGTCATCCTTGCCGGACGCGATGAAGAACGTTTAGGCCAAACACTTGCTTTACTGGAAGGTGAAGTACATCAGGTAATTGCCGGTGATTTAACCGACGAATCAGCGATCTTCGCATTGGCTAAGAATTGTCCGGCCATCGATGGGTTGGTTCACGGAGCCGGAATTGTAGGGCCAACGCCGACTAAGTTCATCCGGCAAACGGACATCAGTCGCTTGATGCGGATTAACTTTGAAACTCCTGTTTTGCTCACAGCAAGGCTGCTTTTGTTAAAAAAGATGCGCGACAAAGGTTCCATTGTATTTTTGTCCACCATCGCCACACAAACGCCCTATTTTGGAGGTGCGTTGTATACCAGTGCCAAGGCCGGATTGGAGGCTTACTCACGTTCGTTGGCGCTTGAATTGATCAAGCGTGAAATCCGTTCCAACTGCCTGCAGCCCGGATTGGTTAATACGCCCCTCATCAACAATCCTGCACAGGAAGGACAGATGGAGATGGTAGACGAATCACTGCAGCGTTACCTGAAAAAGTATCCCATGGGTGTGGGTGAAGCCAAAGATGTGGCCAATGCCATTGTATTTTTGCTTTCCGATGAGTCGCGATGGATTTCAGGTACTTCCATTCCCATGGGCAGTGTGATACAATAAAATAAATTCAAGTACTTTAGCCTTTCAAAACCAACGTGGTCATGACCAAAGATTTTTCAGTAGTAGTTCCCGTTTATAATAGTGAAGATTCATTGGAAGAACTCTTTGTCCGTTTAAAGGCTTTTTTTGAGAAAGCAAACAAGAGTTATGAAGTCATTTTTGTAGAAGATGGCAGCCGTGATGGCAGTTGGGAAGTCTTAAAAAAGCTCAAAGACAATTATCCTGAGTTCATTAAGGCCATAAAACTCGATCGTAATTTCGGTCAGCACAATGCGACTCTGTGTGGATTTGGTTTTGCCAAAGGCAACCAAATCATCACCATCGACGACGATTTACAAAATCCACCTGAAGAAATTGCCAAATTGATTGAAACGGCCGAAAAAGAACAAAGTGCAATGACTTATGGCATCTATACCAAAAAACAACATTCGTTTGCCCGCAATATATTGAGCAGAACAGTAAGAACTTCATCAAAGCTCTTTCATAACGGAGCCGAAAATGGATCTTCTTTCAGGTTGTTAAGTCGCACGATGGTAGATAAAATCTTGGATCATCAAACCAGCTTTGTCTTTATTGATGAAATTGTGTACTGGTATACCGATAATATTGCCTTTGTGTTGGTCGATCACAAGAAACGCAAAAACAACCAGTCGGGTTACAACCCGTTTCGATTGTTTATGCTGGCTGCAAACCTCACTTATTTCTATACCAACATTCCACTGAAAATCATGGTCTATAGCGGGTTTATTATTTCTTTTCTGTCGTTTTTAATGGCCATCAAGTTCATCATACAAAAAATATTTTTTAATGTCCCGTTGGGATATACTTCTGTGATAGTCACCATTTTGTTTTCCACAAGCATTATTGTATTCAGTTTGGGCGTTATTGGTGGATATTTAAGCCGTATTCAAACCGTACAAAATAAAAAGCCGCCGTATCATATTAAGAAGGTTTTGGATTAAGTTTTGTTCAAATCCTGGATTGAAATCCAGGGTTAGAATGTCGGTCGTGCCTATGGCACTTGGGAGTGGGTGCGTTGTAAACTATGTTGTCCTCTCGAGACCCAATACTCCGCCGCAGGCGGACGCACATAGTATGATGACAATGGGACTGAATATCGAATGTCGATTAACGAATAATGAATGATGAAGTTGGATTAGTGCGTTAATTCGACCTTCTCCCTTACTTCTGAAATCGGTGTTCGGTGTTCGATATTCTAAATTCAACATATGACTGATATTCATATTATTACAAAAAGTTGTCCTCTCGACACCCAACACCCCCGGAAAAAAAGAGCAGACACAGTATGATGACAAAACCCAAAGCGCAAGGGTGTCATTTCGACCGACGAAGGAGCGGAGAAATCTCCCCAGTGAATGTTGGCTATATTTATTAAATTATAGATATACAATCTTTTACTAAAAGTTGTTATTGGTAACGACGCAGGAGGAGAGACCCCCAAGGAAAGTGAAAAATCACTTTATGCATACTAGTTTTTGCAATTTTCCGTCCAATCCGCGTCATCAGTGCTCAACCCATTTACAATCACAAATCACTAAATCCCGTCAGCTTTTTAGGATTAAAAACTCTAAGGTAAAACTTAGCTACTTGCAAGGGCCATCGGCTAAGGATACGTTCGCGCCAGGTATATGGGAAGCGATCGACAATTTTGGTCAACAATCTTAATGTCACTGCGATCAGGATTCCCGGGAAAGCCAAAACCCTTATGTACAAACCTGGATTTTTGTATTCGCGTGAGTATCCTGCCTGTTCAGCATATTTCCCGGCAGCGGCATCCGCTATTTTAATTTGTTTTGGGGTGAGTTCTTTCTTGTACACCCCAATTTTATCAGGTTTAATTTTCTTAAACAAGCTCGAATGAAACTTCTTAAACACTTCCGATTTGGCCATTTCATGTTCAGGATCAGCCTGCTTGTAAAAGTCGAAAATTTGCGGATCGAAGGGTACACCTGTAAATTCACACAATCGTTTCATTTCCTTTTCAGGATGGGTTACCAAGTCTTCGTATCTGATTTCCAGATGGGTATCCGGATGTTTCTCGACCATCTTACGAAAGTGTTTTACAAATAACCGCCATTTGAATACCACCAATGACACCATAGGGAGTTCAAAATCCACATTGCGTACCGAGACAAAATGATCGCGGTAGTCGCGGGTGATTTGAATAAATTTTGCGTCGGGAAATATTTGGGCTAATCTTTCAGTATAAATGGTGTATCCAGGATTCTTGTCCCCAAAAAACAGGATTTCTCCTTTGGGGTAAATGGACTGATATTGCAGATAAATTACCTTACACAGGTTGCCATAGGTTTCATTTCCCGTCAAGGGAAGCAAGGCGTTGAGCAGATCTTCTTTGGAGATCTTCCAGGTAGAAAACAGCCACTGTTGGAGCACATCATCTGCAAAAGTTTCCAGCAAGTTTGGTGTCCATTCGGTGATTTTCCCATAACGGGGATACAAGTTGACAATAAATTGTGACTCAGGAGGAATTACCACATGCGGATTGGCATCGAATAAGGTGCGGAGCAGGGTGGTTCCCGATCGTGGACGACCCACAATAAAGAAGAAGGTTTTTTCTGATAAAGGGTTCATGGCGGAAATTAAGATGCTGTTGGGGTCGTTGAAATGCCCCCCAGCATTTTATTGATGTCGTAGGGATTTTTTTTGTTGCCGAAAGCCGTATTGTGACGTTCCATGTTGGAGGTAAAAGCCCAGGCAGCAGCTTTGGCGCTCTTGGTGGCCTTTAGGGTTTTGAGCATTTTTTTGTACAACGTTTTTTCGTTCCACATGAGGTTCCAACAGGTATGCATGGTTTTCATGAGTTCGTCGGGCGACATGAGCTTGGGCTGATGAATGACTTCCAAAAAATGGTAGTGTTTCCAATCTTCCGGAAAATTGGTGAATAACAGGCGGTTTTCCTTCTCCAGTCGGTTGAATAATCCCGTACCCGGCAAAGGTGTGATGATGGTGGCCTGCATGGCGTCGATACCCGAATCGATGGCATATTGGGCGCGGTTCATCAAATCTTGTTGCGAATCGGAATCTAAACCGAACACCAAGGCTCCCAAGACACTTATACCATGGGCATGAATTTTGTCAAAAGCCTCTTCGTAATGATCGACTCCAATTTTCAGGTTCATTTTTTTGTTGGTTTCCTGTAGTTGTTCCACTTTTTCTGATTCAATGCCAATCAAAATCATCTTACACCCACTTTCGGCAGCGTATTTCAACACTTCATCGTTATCGGCAATGTTTAATGAAGCCTGACAATACCAGTCTTTTTTAATACCACGAGCAATCATGCCTTTGAACAACTGAATGGCTCTTTCGGCCGATGATTTATTATACCCAATCAGGTTGTCGTCCACAAAAAACAGGTGTTCGCTTTCGATGGTTTCCAGTTCATCCAGTACATCTTCAACCGGACGTTGGCGGTAATGGTTGCCATTGAAGGTGTGGACTGAGCAAAAATCGCAGTTCATTGGACAGCCTCTGGTGGTTTGGATATTTTCGTAGGCATATCCCGGATGAAATAGGTCGCGGCGTGGCCAAGCGGCGTTTTCCAGCGAAAGCTGATCACCATTGTATCGTTTTTGGAGTTTGCCTTCATGAAAGTCAGAAAGAACTTGATGCCAAATTCCTTCAGCTTCGCCAATTACTATGGCATCAGCATATTGAACGGCTTCGTCGGGTCGCATACTTACGTGAATCCCGCCAAGGACGGTCGGAATTCCTTTTTTGCGGTATATTTCCGAAAGTTCGTAAGCCCGCAAGGCTGCGGATGTGAGTGCGGTTATGCCCACCAAATCGGCAGGAATGTATTGGAACTCGCCGAAGTTCTCATCAGCAATTTCTATCTCCCAATCGGCTGGAGTGAGTCCGGCAATGATGCCCAATCCCAGTGGTGGTGAAATGGTGCTGGTATCGAACAGCGCATCCCTTTTGTAAGGTTGAAGCGGATTAATGAGTAGTAATTTGTATTTCTTTTTCCCTTTCAAAATATCGTAGTTGTAGTCTCCACAAAAGTAATATTTATTGTGAATGGATATTGTTCAGGTATTGTGATTGGGTATGCCTGGCCTCGACCAGATACTTAACATAAATGTGCCATGAAACAATTGATTTGGTGATCAACGTGAAAATGCTTCGTGCCCCTTTGTGCATTGGTGCCTTTGTGGCAAGTATCAAAATGCAAACTAATGGGGTCAACGAAATGTAAAACAGATTTTGAGTGCACTAAAAATCAATGCTCAGTTTTAGGTTAAGCAATCGTGGAGTCAAATAATTGGGTACTGCATATTGCTCATTATTCACATCCTTTATCCAGATATAGCTTACTGTATTGTAGATGTCGAGGATGTTAAATACCTCCAGATTTAACCACATGTTGTTGATTCCCCGGAAAGGATTCTTAGGTCCAAACTTGCTGCTTTCGCTGATGATTTGGTACGAAAATCCCATGTCTACTCTGCGATAAGCAGGCATACGTCCGGTTTGTTGGTAGCGCTCGCTATCAGGCGGGCCAAAAGGAATTCCTGTGCCAAACAACAAACGCACATATACCTTGAAATAGGGGTATTTGGGAATGTAATCCTGGAAAAACAAGCTGAAGTTGACCCGTTGATCGGTAGGGCGGGGTAAATAGCCCGGATATACGATGGTACTATCGCCTACTTCAGTATTTTCTGTAATCCCGGGTCTGATGAGCACGCCATCGGTATTGATGTAATTGTAGTAATAATCACCCCGGATGTCTTCTTTGGTTTGCATCACCGAAAGGCTCACCCAACTATCTAGTCCTTCAACAAATTCACCATATAGCTTTAGGTCGATACCCGTGGCATATCCTTTGGCCGTTTGGTCGGCCAGATAACGGATGCGAACATTATCGATGGTGTAGGGAATCAGGTTGTCGAGCATTTTATAATACAACTCCGAGGTTAGGATAAAGGGACGATCCCAGGCTTTAAAACGGTAATCGCTACCTAAAATAAAGTGAATTGACTCCTGAGCTTTGATATCCGGATTAAGTGATCCGTCGATATTTCGCATTTCGCGGTAAAATGCCGGTTGATAATAGTATCCAGTAGCAAATCTAAAAACAATGTCTTGATGTTTAGCCGATTTGTACGAAATACTAGCGCGGGGAGCTATTAAAAACTCACTGTTGTAATCCCAATAATTGGCACGAACCCCTGCGGTAAGATTGATTTCATCTTTGTTCTTGCTGACGAACTTCCATTGATCAGCAATATAAGCAGCATACCGATTGGTATTCAAGGTATGTTGTGCTTTTACGAAGTCCTTCAACTCAAGTGATGGGTTATCTGAATGGGGATTTCCGGGCGTTACATCCGGATTGGGTAGCGAATATCCTGCTGAATCTACCATCTCCCATTCACGTAAATAGTCATCAATACTTTGGTATTGATAGCGAACTCCCCATTTTAACTGATGTTTTTCGAAAAGAGTGGTTCCTTTGTGTTCAATGGTGGCTACGGTAGCTTCAAAAGCATTGCGGGCATGAAGTAAATACGATCCAACTCCTTGTGTCTGGACAACGTCGCCAAACTCACCCGACTCGTCATCGCTTTGCGCCTGACCAATCCAATATTGGCCCTGAATATCATAACGTTCGGTTTCGTAGGTGTTGTATGCCGATACAATTAACCGCAAATCGGTGAGGTTGTTAGGTTTGAATCCCAGCGTTAGGCCTCCTTGCAACATTTCGTATTTGTCTATTTCATTGCCATCGAAGTATACCTTAAAGCGGATGACCTCCTGATAAGTTCCAAAATCTGTTTCCCGATTCGAAGGTACCACCTTGTATTTATTTCTTGAGTAATAGCCCAATAGACTAATATCCCATTTATTGCTGATTTTGTAGGTGAGTAGGGATTGAATATCTGCAAATTCAGGTTGATATTCCCCTTTGGTTTCCAGACTGTTGAGTAGATAACTATTTGTTTTGTAGCGACCTCCTACTAAATAGGTAAAACGTTGGTTAGGCGTTATTCCTCCCAAAGTAAGTTCGGCTCCCAGCATGCTGGCGGCGAAGGATCCGGCAAATTCAGTGGGTTTTTTGTATTTGATATCAAGTACCGAAGAGAGCTTGTCGCCATATTCTGCACCAAATCCGCCTGCCGAAAACAAGATGGACGAAACCATGGAACTGTTGACAAAACTCAATCCTTCCTGCTGACCTGAATTCACTAAAAAAGGTCGGTAAATTTCGATATCGTTGACAAACACCAGGTTTTCATCAAAGTTACCCCCACGAACCGAGTACTGTGAACTCATTTCGTTGTTGGACGAAACTCCTGGAAGGGTTTTAATGATGTCGGAAACACCCTCCGTAAGGGAAGGAGCTACTTGGGCATCCTTAGGGTTTAAACGCACCATGCTTTCGGTACGCAGGTTTTCGTCTTTTACCTCGAAACTAGGCAGGACAGTGGCAGTTGATTCAAGTTGAATATCGAGGGACTTTATTTCTCCTTCGATGAGGTTCATCGGAATCTTCTTTTCGGCAAATCCTACATACGTAATGGCGATGATTAAATCTTTATTGGCCGGAACTTGCAGCTCATATTCACCTTTTCTGTTGGTGGTTGTCCCACCTTTTTCACCCAAAATGGCCACATTGGCCAATTCAACGGGTTTGTTTTTTTCATCGGTTATTTTTCCTGAAAGTAAAGCTGTTTGACCTGACACAAACACAGGAAACAAGACAATAGTTATCAGAATCAGTATAATTAAGGAGGAAGACCGCAGTTTCAGTTTCATGCAAGTTAAACTAAAAAGGTGCAAATTTATTATAAAATCAAGTGGAAAAGACAAAACTTTGACTTCGATGATCAACCAACAAAGGCCAAATTGATTTTAAATTTCTAGTGTCTTCTTCATTTTGCCTACATTTGCCCACTTGTTCAAAGGTAAACGAATGAATACTACACGAGAATTACCCAATATTACCACCCATGTGCTTCAGGAAATGAAGCATAAAGGGGAAAAAATTGCCATGTTAACGGGATATGATTTCAGTATGGCTAGCCTGCTGGACGAAGCCCGAATTGATGTAATACTGGTAGGCGACTCAGCCTCTAACGTGATGGCAGGTCATAAAACAACTTTGCCCATTACACTCGATCAAATGATATACCACGCTTCATCCGTGATGCGTGCCGTTGAGCGTGCATTGGTAGTGGTTGACCTTCCTTTTGGTGCTTATCAGGGAAACTCTAAAGAAGCGCTTAGTTCTGCCATCCGAATCATGAAAGAATCGGGAGCCAACGCCATCAAGTTGGAGGGAGGACAAGAGATTGTGGAGTCCATCGATCGGATATTGTCTGCCGGAATCCCGGTATTGGGTCATTTGGGACTTACGCCTCAATCCATCAATAAATTTGGAACCTACGTGGTGAGGGCTACCGAAGAAAAGGAAGCTGCAAAACTAAAGAGTGATGCGCTAATCCTTGAAAAAGCGGGTTGTTTTGGTATTGTTCTCGAAAAAATACCGGCCAAATTGGCTGGTGAAGTTACACGTTCGATTGGTATTCCTACCATTGGAATTGGTGCTGGTAGCGAAGTGGATGGACAGGTGTTGGTGTTGCACGATATGTTAGGCATCAATCAAAATTTTTCTCCACGGTTTTTGCGTCGTTATGCCAATTTACATGACGATATCATTAAAGCTTTTGAGCGCTATATCGATGATGTAAAGGCGGTTGATTTCCCCAATAATAAAGAACAATACTAGTTTTTTACAATAAGAATCATCTCATGGTAAAGCAAGGTGGCCCTATTTCTCGTCAGGATATCAGCGAAAGGATTCTCTTTGAAGATAACCATTTGATTGTGGTCAATAAATTACCTTCCGAAATTGTTCAGGGTGACAAAACCGGAGATGAGCCTTTGAGTGAGGCTGTTAAGCACTACATCAAAGTAAAATACAACAAACCGGGTGAAGTTTTTTTGGGTGTGGTTCACCGCATCGATCGTCCGGTAAGTGGTGCGGTAGTTTTTGCACGTACATCTAAGGCTTTAACCAGAATGAACGAGATGGTAAAAAACCATCAAATGACCAAGCGCTATTGGGCCATTGTGAAGAACAGACCAAAGGAGGAAAGTGGCAGATTAGAGCATTACCTGCTTCGCAACGAAAAGCAGAACAAGGCTTATGTGTATCCAAAAGAAGTTGCCAACGGAAAGCATGCCATATTGAACTATCAGTTGCTGGTTTCCAGTAAAGATTATCACTTGATTGAAGTTGAGTTGATTACAGGCCGCCATCATCAAATACGTGCCCAGCTAGCCGCCATTGGTTGTCCCATTAAGGGCGATTTAAAATATGGATTCCCACGCAGTAATCCAGACGCTTCGATCAGTCTGCATGCCCGTAAAATGAGTTTTACCCATCCTGTGACCAAACAAACTGTGAGCGTGGAAGCCAAGCCTCCAAAAGATGTCCTTTGGGATTTCTTCTTGAAAAGCGTGATGTAGTGCACTACCCGACGCAATTCTGCGTTATCCAAACAAATAATTTATCATGAAACCCATTGCCCGCCAATATTCTCCACGCGAAGAAATGTGGAATGTGATTACCCATGGATTTGGTTTGTTGCTCAGCATTGCTGCTTTGGCTTTGTTGGTAGTCTATTCTAGTTTATATGGAACTGTTTGGCACATTGTAAGTTTTTCCATTTATGGAGCAAGCTTGGTGGTGCTTTATTTGGCGTCTACCTTATTTCATGCTGCCAAAAATCAGGAAACCCGCAATTATCTGAATATTTTCGACCATAGTTCGATCTATCTTTTAATCGCTGGTACCTATACTCCCTTTGTGTTGGTTACTTTAAATGGCCCTTGGGGATGGAGCCTGTTTGGTGTTATTTGGGGATTGGCCATTGCCGGGATGTTTTTTAAGCTTTGGTTTACCGGACGATATGATAAGGCTTCTGCCATAGCTTATGTGCTGATGGGCTTAATTATTCTCATTGCTATCGTTCCTTTGGTCAATAACTTGTCAACGGCAGGTTTAATTTGGCTGATGGCCGGAGGTATAGCTTATATTATTGGCGCTGTGTTTTATTTATGGCATAAATTTCCATACAACCATGCCATTTTCCATGTTTGGGTTTTAATTGGGAGTTTCTGTCATTTTGTAGCCGTATTTTGGTATGTGCTTTAAAGTGAATTCTTTCTAAATTCCTGAGATTAAAATCAAAGGTTAGTTGTCGGTCATGCCTACGGCATTTCGAAGGGTAGAAGAATTAAACTGCTGCAATGATGAAGGGTTTTAGATCGTTTAATCTATTTGAATACAGGGCATTGTATCCATTGCCCGTAGGGCATCTAAATCCATAGCAATCCTTCATACCTGAGACCTATTTCCCGTAGGGAATATACATTCCCACAGTTCAAGCTAAAAAACCGTTTTATTCAAAGGGATTGAAAATGTACCGGTTATCAAATTCGATATCATTTTCTTGCAAAAATTGTAGGTGCTCTTCTCTGAGGGATTTTTTCGTATGATGCTGCTGTTGATCTTCTATGTATTTTATTTTTTCGGGCAGATAAGTTTATTAATATCTTTGGCTTATGTATCGGCAAATTAAATATCCCCTGATTTTTTTCTTGTTATTGATTTTCCTTTCGGCAAAATCGCAATACTATATTCTGGGGCAGGATCCTGCTTCAGTACAATGGAAACAACTCAAAACCCCTTCGGCAACCTTTATTTTTCCCAAAGAAGCAACCTCAATGGCACAGCGTTATGCCAATTTGTTACAAATTTCACATCAAGGTGTTGCTACGCCCTATCTCAAATCCATGCGACCCATAAAAATCGTGTTGCATAACCGCAGTACCTTGTCTAATGCCATGGTTTCGCCCACGCCCATGCATGCCGATATATTTCTCACTCCCGATCAGGTAACCTACGCACAAACCTGGGCGAAACAACTCACGTTGCACGAATACCGACATGCTGTCCAGATGCAAAAATTGCGTCAGGGATTCTCGGGAGGACTTTACTACGCATTTGGAGATCAGGCCATTGGCGCCATCATGGGGTTGTTTATGCCCTTTTGGTTTATTGAAGGTGATGCCGTTTTGAGCGAGACCATTCACAGCAAAAGCGGTCGCGGCCGGACGCCTTCCTTTATGATGGATTTGAAAGCCCAGGTCATTGAAAAAGGTGTTTATCCATACGATAAAGCTCAATATGGATCCTATCGTGATTATGTTCCTGATCACTACACCTTGGGATATCAATTGGTTTTACACGGGTTATTGAACTATGATTCCCAAATATGGGACTATACCCTGAATAAAGTGGCTCGCCGTCCCTATTCCTTGATGCCATTTTCCAATGGAATCAGAAAATTTGCCGGTACGGGAAAAGCTGACTACTACCGGAAAACCATCCATCAATTGGGTGAGGATTGGAAGACAGAATTGCCTCAAGCAA
Source organism: Bacteroidales bacterium (assembly GCA_041582875.1). Lineage (GTDB taxonomy): Bacteria > Bacteroidota > Bacteroidia > Bacteroidales > F082 > UBA6244. The sequence continues at coordinate 16,020 of JBFHGX010000016.1, forward strand.
CCAACGAACATTTTATTCCACAGCCAGTTTCATCTGATTTTACAAACTACAGGTTTGTTTTGCCCTTGCAGGATGGAAGTGTGGTGGCCCAAAAGTTGAGTATGGATGACGTGAACCAGTTTGTCCGCATTGACCCATTAGGAAGGGAGCATAAGGTATTTACTCCCGGATACGATTTTGCCCAGTCCCTTTCCGGAAACGATAGTTTGTTGGTTTGGAACGAAAAATCCTTTGATCCACGTTGGTCAAACCAGGATTATTCTGTAATAAAAGTCCACCATCTGCACACAGGCAAAACCCAAACCCTGACCAAAAAAACCAAATTGTTTGCGCCAGCACTATCAAACAACGGACAATTGATAGCAGCCATTCAGGTGAATGAAGCAAATCAATATTCGTTGCAATGGATGGACTCAAATGACGGAAAAGTGTTGGGTACTTTTCAAACTCCTGATAATTGGTTTTTGTTGTTTCCATCCTGGGCAGATGATGATCAGTCGTTGGTGATGGTGGCCTTGGGAGATGAAGGGAAGGCCATTATCCGTTTCCATTTGAAGAATAATCAAATGGAAATTTTGGTTCCCTTTGGATATACCGACATCAGTCAACCCATTTTAAATAGCGATTTAATGGTGTTTAAAGCCGCGTATAATGGCACTGACAATCTTTACGGAAAACATCTGGACACAGGAAACCTGGAAATGTTAACTCAATCCAGGTTTGGTGCTTCTGATCCTACGTTTAGCCCATCTGGCGAAAGCCTTTATTATGTCGATTATACTTCCAATGGATACCGAATGGCTAAATTGGATCTCACGAATAGAAGCTCTAAAATGGTAGGTTTTTCGGCTCAAGAGGTGGATTGGCCTGTTGATGCGTTGGTTACTGCAGATGAATTTATATTGGATAATGTGACAGTTTCCGACACCAATTACCAAATAGAAAACTATAGTCGATGGCGACATCTTTTCAATTTTCACAGTTGGGGTCTCACCGCAGTTGATGTAGAAAATTATTCGTTCTCACCCGGATTAAATGTGCTTTCGCAGAACGTTCTGAGTACATCGGTGGCCTATGGAGGATACTATTACGACCCCAATGAGCAAACCGGAAAATGGAAAATCGGATTCGATTATATGGGATGGTATCCCGTGATTAAACTCACCGCTGAAACGGGTCGCAGGAAGCAGTATTATACAGATAATGCGGGTGATATTCAGCAAGCACGGTGGCGTGAAACGGATGTGTCGGTAGGCATTTCTGTTCCGTTTAACTTCACAAGCAGTCGTTGGATAAAAGGAGTTGAACCCTTTTTAGGAGCCAGCACCAAGTTTCTCAATATGGATAATGATGTGGCAGTTAGCTTTCGCGAAGACCAAGTTATTTCAGTAAGTTCAAGTCTTTTTGGCTATGTTCAGCACAAACGATCCATCAGGGATTTGTATCCCAAATGGGGGCAAAGTCTTCAGTTGAATTACAGACAAACACCATTTTCTGATTCTGTGAGTCAACAGTTTGCTTTGATGTCAACGACGTACCTTCCCGGGATTATCCGTCATCATAGCATTCGATTGTATGCAGCATATCAATGGCTCAATAATGGCAATTATTCCTACAGCAATTTGGTGAGTATGCCCCGTGGATATTCCAATATCTCGATGAGCGACATGGTGTTACTAAAGGCTGATTATGCCCTGCCAATCGCCTATCCCGACTGGGATATTCCATCTGTTTTGTTTTTAAAACGAATAAGTGCTCATTTGTTTTACGATGTGGCTATCGGAGATGAGGTTCACATCGGCCAAAATACATTCAATTCAACAGGAGCAGAGTTATACACCGATTGGCATTTTCTGGGTTTGTTACCCGAAATCAGGTTGGGGATTCGCGAAAGTTATCGTTTTTGGGATCAGGATACCCGATTTGAATTTTTGTTTGGGTTTAGTTTTTAGGTCAGGTAAGTGATTGATGGTTATGGCGACGGGAAACGCGACGGAATGAATTCCATCGTTAGGATATCGGTCGTACCTACGGTACTCTGATGTGGGCGTCCCAGTGCCGTAGGTACGACCGATATGAAAACCTGGGATTTCAATCCCAAGCAAAAAAAGCTGCCCATTCGGGCAGCTTTTTCCTGTTAATAAACAACTGATTTTAGTATTTACACCACACCTTGAGCTAGCATGGCATCGGCAACTTTCACAAAACCACCGATATTGGCACCTTTTACGTAGTTGATATAATCACCTTCCTGACCATGCAATACACAAGTTGAGTGAATGTCTTTCATGATCTGGTGAAGTTTTTCGTCTACTTCCTCACGGGTCCAGTTGAAGCGCATGCTATTTTGGCTCATTTCGAGTCCGGAAACAGCTACACCACCTGCATTGGCAGCTTTTCCAAGTCCGTAAAGAATTTTGGCATTTTGATATACTTCGATGGCCTCAGGTGAAGAAGGCATGTTGGCACCTTCAGATACGACGAAACAACCATTGGCAATAAGAGCTTTGGCTTCGTCTTCATTTACTTCATTTTGAGTGGCGCAAGGCATAGCTACATCACATTTAATGCCCCAAGGACGTTTGCCTTCGTGGTATTCAGCACCTGGATATTTGTCTGCGTATTCTTTGATACGGCCACGTTTGATATTTTTTAATTGCATCACGTAAGCCAGTTTTTCAGTGTCAATTCCGTTTGGATCAAAGATAAATCCAGAAGAGTCAGAAAGGGTAACTACTTTGGCACCAAATTCCGTAGCTTTTTCAGTAGCATACTGAGCAACGTTACCTGAACCAGAAATAACTACTGTTTTTCCTTTGAAACTTTGGCCTCGGGTTTTCATCATTTCTTCAGCAAAATAAACGGCACCATAACCTGTAGCTTCAGGACGAATAAGTGAACCACCCCATTCTAGACCTTTTCCAGTCAGAACACCTGTAAATTCATTTCTTAATCTTTTGTACTGACCAAACATGAATCCAATTTCGCGGCCACCTACACCGATATCACCGGCAGGAACGTCAGTATTAGGACCAATATGACGGAACAATTCACTCATGAAGCTTTGGGTAAAGCGCATCACTTCATTGTCGGATTTACCTTTAGGATCGAAATCAGATCCACCTTTTCCACCGCCCATGGGCAACGTGGTGAGTGAATTTTTAAATACTTGTTCAAACGCAAGGAATTTCAAGATGCCCAGGTTCACTGTTGGGTGGAAACGCAATCCGCCTTTATAAGGTCCAATGGCGCTGTTCATTTCAATTCGGAAGCCGCGGTTTACTTGTACTTCACCTTTGTCGTTCAACCAGGGAACACGAAACATGATCACTCTCTCGGGCTCAACAATGCGATCCAGAATTTTGGCTTCGCGGTACTGAGGGTTTTCTTCGATAAAAGGAATAATGGTTTCAACCACTTCGTGAACTGCTTGATGAAATTCAACTTCTGCGGGGTTTTTGGCAATGACCTTAGCCATAAAGTCGTTTACCTTTTGTTCATATACGTTTGACATGTTGTTAAAATTTAGATTAAACAATCAGATTTGATTGTGTAAACTTAGGCAGAAAAAAGGGGGAATTTTAGCTTTGACGACGTATTTACGGGTATTGCCTAGGAAATTACGTGTTTCACGTAGATTGGGGATGTTAATGGCTCGGGTCCAATTCTGAGATTTTAATATGTACATCATCCAGATAAAATGTATCCTTGTTTTTATTCCAGATATAGAGTTTTAATTGTGCTGTTTTTGAGGATGTAATATTTATGTTAAATGTGTGACTAAAGGTGTTCCAGCTATTCTCTTTTTCCAAATCAGGTTTAAAAACATGATAAGCAAGGTTCTCGCCAGAATCATCCAAAGAACAAACTACAATAGGGCTACTGTCTTTTATACTATGGTTAGAATAGATTGCTCCTGAGACTTCTATTTTGATTTGTTGTTGCTTAAGTGATATTTGATTAACAGGTAGTATAAGCACGTTCTCAAAAGTTTGGCTAGGTACAATAGCCAAGCTTTTTTCTCCTGAGTATGCCATTTCGTTAGTCGTATTATATGAGTCTTCAAAGTCCAAGTGGTATTCCTCTTTATAACCTTCAAGATCTGTATTTGTATTTTTTTGGTGAAGTTTTTTTTGAAAAATGTAAATAGCGTAATCATATCCACCTAGCACCTTGAATGGAGGGTCTGGGTGAAATTCTTTTATCAAAGCCAGACGGTCATTATTTAACAGTTTTTCCAATGGGATGCTTCCTTCGTTTGGACCAAAATGTGCGTCCCACACAATGATGCTATTGTTGGGTATTGTAAGACCTGGATTTTGTTTGTTGGGTATTCCCTCGTTACTTAGGGCGTGATCAAAAGGGTCTATTCCTAGTTTAGTCATAAGATGTGGACTAAAATAATACACCTTAAACTCATCTAATTTGTTATATAGAATATAGTCCCCAGCTTGATCCATTAAACGATCTGCACGTGAAATTTGAAATCCTCCTATATGAGAATTTATACCATATAAAACAATCCAAGTTAATAGTAACACAGCGAATATACGGCTTATTATTTTGTTTTTATTTCTCAACCAATTTTCTAAAAAATTATACCCTATCAGGGCTGTTAGAGCAGCCATCGGCGTAACTGAGGCCATAACACGTATAAGCCCAAGGGATTTCCCAACACCTAGCCACCAAGAAAACGAGTGTGCTATCAGAAAAGTTAAAAATGACCCAGGAATAAGAATTAGGAAAAAAAAAGAGGACGTCAGTTTTCTTTTGTCTGTGGTTAACCATTTACCCAGAATAATTACAAAACCTACAATGAACATTCCTGCTAGCGGATAACCAAGAATTTCTTTGGTATATCGAACGAAATGGAGTAATGAACCGGTTCCATATATATTTTTAGCATTTCCGACATAAGGCAACTTGGTAAACAACCACCAGAATTCATCGAGAAAGAAATATCCAATAAAACTAATGATCCAGAACCCAGCAGTAAGTAGTGGTATTGAAAAATACTGCTTTTTAATGCCAAGAGCTATAACAAACAAGGGAAAGAGGACAATTCCTTCAGTTCTGATAATAGGCAAAAAAGACCAAATCACTGCCGACCATAGGTATTTTTCTTTAAAAAAGAGCAAAATGCCAGCAGTAAGAAAAAAGCTAAATGTTACTTCTGTAAGTGAAGTGAACATCATGATAAAATAGATGGGAGTGAACAATGCTATCAATATACCAAAAGGTCTGTTTTTGAACTGAAAATGTCGTGCCAGCTCCCCAATTATCAGAGCTGTTGATAATCCCATTAGTAGGTTGTAGACCCTTATGCCATTGACCCCGGTTTGAGCAAAAGGGGAAGCTAAAATGGTAAAGACTGGTTTTCCCCAATGATCAAACAATAGTTTGGGATATTTCCAACCCCAGTGGGCAAATTTATAATGTGAGAAGTTATCACCTCCACCAAAACTATTTTGGGTTGAATAAATTACGATTAACCCCAGAATAAAACCAAGGACGAGCAATAAATAAATAATTCTGCTTACAGATTGGCTTTTCATGGGTAATTACAATTTATAATAACACACAGAAAAAGTGTGGGTGTAGCCAAAGTATATTATTTTGAGAAGACGTTGTATTTCAGAATACTGTATATGGCTCTAAAACCATCTTTCCATCCAATTTTTTTTCCTTCCAGATAGGTGCGTCCATAATAGGAAATCCCTACTTCATAAATACGAATCTTGGGAATTCTCGAAATTTTTGCCGTTACTTCGGGCTCAAAACCAAACCGCGGTTCTATTAACTTTACTGATTTGATAACATCGGCCTGAAAAAGTTTGTAGCATGTTTCCATATCCGTAAGATTTAAATTGGTAAACATGTTAGATAGAGTAGTTAGAAATTTATTACCTATGGAATGCCAGAAAAATAAAATGCGATGTGGATTTCCCCCCATAAATCGCGAACCATAAACTACATCTGCAAAGCCATCAAGAATGGGTTTTAACAATAAATTGTATTCATTAGGATCGTATTCCAAATCGGCATCCTGCACAATGATAAAATCACCGGTAGCTTCCTTTATTCCACGATGAATTGCTGCACCTTTGCCCATGTTGATAGGCTGTTCGAAAAGTTTTATTGAAACATCCTTGTGGTCTTCAATATACTGTTTTATAACTTGGGACGTATTATCTGTAGAACAATCATTTACAATCACTAGTTCTTTTTCTAATCCTCCCGCTAAATCAACATTTAAGACCTTATTTAAAATTAAATTAATGGTCTTAGATTCATTATATGCTGGAATCAGGATCGAAAGTATTTGTGACATGTTTCTTTTTTTTTAAAGATGCGAAATTAATAAGAAAAATGTTGTTAATGATGATGTCAAGCAAAAAGGTTTTATTATATGTTTTTCATCGTAACACATAAATTAAGCAATTAATGTATGTATTGTTTTTTTGGATTCAATGTTTATTCAATAAATTGTTTTCATTTATATAAATTACAATACCTGTTTGATTCATATTGACCTTCTTTTTTGTTGAAAATCTTGCTTTAAAATCATTCAACTATACTTATATTGTTTCAATAGTTTTTGTTTTCTTTTACTCTGTTTCAAAACAGACCAGTTAAATTAATTGTCCTGTGATTTATTGGCTTCGTCTGCGTATTTATAAATTCCTTTTTTTGCCAGATTGTTATCCGGTAATCGTATTTTTTTAGAAAATTCTGCGGAAGGGTTTTTTTGCCAAAATGAGTCGAAATAAGCTTCTTTTGTCATCCCAACCCAGTGAATAGAACCACCGTAATACTTCATAAAATTCCATACAGATAGTGATGCCAGCAATACAATCAACGATCCAAATAGTAGTCTGGGGATCCATTTTGTTTTTAAAAGCCAGTTTAAAAAAGCAGCTAAACCTATTGAAAAAATGGCATAAGAATCAATAAATGGTCGTAGGCCAAAGCTTCCACCATACCACCAGCTCCACCAGGAAGAGATAATGTACCAAGTAACCAGAAAATAAATTAAAACCGGCCAAAAAAAGTACTTTTTGTTTTTATAGAGTAATCCGATGCCAATGAATGCAAAAATCAATACCGGAGTGTAGATAAATAAACCCTTACGCCATGAAAAAAGGGTGCTAAACAATTGAGGATTTAAAAAGTAGAATCCCTGATCGTTGGGGTACGAATAATAGAAGTAACTTCCGGTCACATATTTCCAGTAGATAAACTGAGGCAACCATACCAGTATGGCTAGAGTGAGCATGAGAATTAGAGAATTCCATTTTTTAAGAAAGAATACAATTCTTTCAGCCAATCCTTTCCATGTTGTTATTTTCCATAGTGCAAACAGAAGCACAATGACAATATTAGTTGGTCTGATTAGCGAGATTATGCCAATAAGCAGGCCAATAATTATGCTGATTTTTGTTGTTGGATGTTCAATCCATGTGTCAATTTTATAAAGGAATATTGCAATCAAACCAAAACTGTATGCATGCGTCATAGGAGCTTCCAGCGATGTGTAATACAATAAATTTGTCGTTAGGATAATTATTATAAGTGTTAAGCCAACCTCCAGCGGAGGAAAGTATTTAAGTAAAAATTTTCGAAGAAAAACGGCTCCTAGCATCATAAAAAAAATACTACTTAAAACCAACGCAAACTTGTAGGGTACGGAAAATCCATCGGCTGGAAAGCCTAATAATTCAGCCGAGAAATGCGCTCCAGCAAAAAAAGGTAGGTATAGAATTGCCATTCCACAACTGTATATGATAGAAAAATTACCCGTCGGACTTTTTTTTACCCACAATTTTTCCCCTAGTTTATTCTCCCCTCTGTTAATAAAGTCAAGTTTTATATCGTTCAATATAAATGTGGCCGGTAAATAGGCATAATATAACCTCACATCACTGATAATGACCCTGTCAGGAGATTTCCAAACCTTATATTGAATATTAACGTAGACAACCGCGATCAGGCAAAATATTAGTGCCCAATAAGATGGATCGAATTGTTTATGGTGCAAAATTTTCATTTATCTATATTAGATTGTTGTTGGGGACTCAAACAATGCAAAAACAAGCGCAAATTTAGCAGAATAATTTTTCTTAAATCATTTGTCATTTTTTTTGTAAAACATCCCATTGAGTAAATGTTTTTATTTTCCACGTAGTTGAAACAGAATGATAATAGAGTCATGGTGGAATTGGTCAACAAATTATTTATTAGATTTATTGTCATAATCAATATTCATCAACCACAATACCCGTTAGAATCCTGTTTCCGTGATACTAAACAATTTATTGGTCATGAAAACTAGCTGGCCAGAATTAGAAATTAACTCATTTTTTCGACTCCATATCGCACTGAAAACGGTCAGTGTTGCCATAGATAGTGCTGTTTAGCAAACCAAAGACAACGGAGTATTGATCGCATTCTCAAAAATCAGTCTTGGATTAAGAATTTCTTTTTTACAATTAATTTCTCTTTTTGATTCAGTTGCATGAAGTACAATCCACTTGCTAGATTATTCCGATGGAAAATGATTTGAAACCCATAGATATCTTTAATTTGTTTAATCTGTTGTCCATAGATGTTAAATATTGTAAGTGTGGCATTATCTAATTTTTCTTTTGATTTGATAGTGGTTTCAGTAGAAAAGGGATTAGGAAAGATATCAACTCCATCAGAATTGATTCCATCGTTGTCGTATATTCCTAAAGCAGGTATGCCGATAATATTTGAACTAGATTTATTTGAGGATCTTTGATCTGAACAATTTATACTCCACTGTGTTTCAATACGACTTAATGCTTTTGGGTAAAAATTATATTCCGGATCATTAATTGATAATTGAGAACCTGATACGCCACCCACAAGCGTCCAGTTTCCATCTGCATAATTATCTCTATATAATTGATATGCATCCAATTGAGGGATTGGAATGGCTTGACCTTCTATTTCATAATGATTCCAACTAAAAAGACTTCCGTTATGGGTGATAAAGATGGAATTGTGATATGGTCCCAAATTACTATAAACGCCACAAGTGTCTCTTACTTGCAGTTTATATCTATATGAACCCATATTAGGATCTCCAGTGTATGGAAAATATAATTTCCTTACAGTGTCAACAAAGAAATTTGGAGCATCAAACTCAACAGAACCTATCCTTTTGTATACGTTGGAAATTGTTTCACGGTAAATAATCATCGAATCAAAAGTATTGTATTGTGTTTTGTCCCAATAGATAAGGTTATTCGTAGAAGAACTGTCTACTGTAACCATACATATATCTGGAGCGTGAGGTTGAGCATTATTTCTATATACTGAAATTTTATAGGGTGCATCATGATAACAATTAACCATGTCGGGTTTTCCGTCATCATCAAAATCTGCAATTGAAATTGTATTTGGGCCAGGACTGGTATTGATATCAACTTTAGGAGCAAAGGTAATATTCTCGTTTATACTGGTATTTAACAAAACACTAATAAAGTTATCAGAGGAATTACATAATGCAATATCTGGTTTACCATTTCCATCTATATCCGTAGAGAAGGCATCGGATAGAAAACCTTCAGAATTATAATCTATTTTGGTTTCAAAGGATATGTTGTTGAGAGTGCTGGTGTTTTTTAATATGGACAAGGAATAAGGGTAACCTTGATTTACAGTAATTATTTCATAGAGTCCATCATCATTTAAATCACTCGTCAAAATATTCCAAGGGTTTTTGCCAGTTGAAAAATTACCAATAAAATCAAAAGAGACCTCACCGGTAGTGGATGAATTTGAATATACTGAAACGCGATTTTCTAAGATTTTAGTTTTTGCAATATCCAGTTTTTTATCTCCATCAAAATCAAATATCGTTACATACCCTGCGTCACTGTCGTTAATATTTATACTTTCTGCAAAGGATATGTTGTCAACAGAACTGGTGTTTAATAATATTGAGGTAGTGCCAACATACCAGTATGTTACTATTAAATCTGGTTTACCATCTCCATCTATATCTCCAGAAGTAACATTGCGAGGTTGATCATCAACCGTTACATTTATTTTTGGAGCAAAATTTATTATTCCATTTGTACTTGTGTTTTTGTTAATGGAAATTTGGTGCTCATACTGATGAGCAATAATAAAATCCTGCTTTCCATCTCCATCGAAATCATTTATGGTAATATCAACGGGGTATTCAGCCGAAAGAAAGTCTGTTTTAGTGTCAAATGAAATATTGTCAATGGAGCTGGTGTTTCGGTATACGGAAATACTTCCCCCAAATTTTGTGAGAAGAATGTCAGACCATCCGTCGCCATCAAAATCACAGACCGAAACTTTAAATGAGTATTTTTCAAATGGTATGTCCAGGCAGTGAGAATAACTAGATGTATCGAATACTCCACAGAATGGAAATGTAACATTAAAATTTTGAGTAGAATAACCAGTTAGATTGGTCGATAAATCAGTTACTGAAATATTTTGATAAGTTGCCCCAGTGGGAACAGAAACGGTTAAGCTCGTTGATGTAGTTGAATGCACTGTTGCTTTAACTGCTCCAAAGAAAACGATATTGTTCGACAGGGTGGGATTAAAATTTGACCCATTAATTGTCACATATGTTCCAATTGGTCCTGACTCAGGTGAGAACGAAGAAATTATTGGCTGAGCATTTAATTTCAAATTAATGAGATTAATTAAAATCAACGTTGCTATTAGTCTTGAGCAGGCACCAAAAGACATTTTAAATTTTTTAATTGGGACGCTAAGATTTTTTTCTGTTTGATAATCTTTCATGACCGAATAATTTATAATATTATGTTTCGTTTTTGATCAGGTTACTTCTGAGGGTTAATTCCCTTGTCTCCAAATTGTACTTGAACTTTTCAACTCACACACATTAAGCGCTAAAAAAGCGAGTTAAACCACTGTGCAATATACAAAATATTCAGTTTCCATAGTTGTTTTTGAATTTTTTTGCAGAAATTTTTTATGCAGAAGGAACGACCTGATCAAAAATCACCTTTTTAGGTTGTCATTGATGCATGTATGAAGAGGGCTAGGAGTCATTATAGGTTAAAAACGGTTACAAGATATTGTACACTTAGTTTCGTGCCCCTAATTTTAGACTATTGTTTTCCCTTTTTCTCAAAAGCCTCTTTAGCAAGTAATTTAACGGCTTCATTAAATGACATATTTTCTTTTTCAGCCAATAGGGTTGTTTGTTTTTTAAAGTCGCTATCCACTTCAAATAACAACTCGTAATATTTTAATGTTTCTCTTACCTTTTCTCCTTTTCCACTCCTGTCTTCAAATAACCACAAAGCAGTCAGTTTGGTCATTTCATCATTTGTCAAATTTCGGCTAATTGCCAATTTTCTCATCTTTTCTATTTTTTCAGGGTCGGTAGTAAGCTGAGTTAAGAACATGTCGACAGTGAACACTGTAGGTGGAAAGTTATTTGAAAGCAATTTGTGAAGTTCTGTTTCTAGTATGATTACTAAAACGATATCAGGTTTTTCAGACTCAACAATATCCGTATGCATTTGATAGGTCCAATCGTCATGAATAAATACTGTTCTTTTAAATTGTTCCTGAAAAAACCGCATTAAGGCAATGGTGAAAGAATCTCTAATAATAAGACATTTTAACTGAGGTCCACTATTATTAATTTTAACAATCTCTCTTTCTGTATTTCTCATTTCCTGCTCATTGAGATATCCTTTCTTCTCACCATCTATACCATAGGTTGGTTTTAAATCTATTAATTCTATATAATTTTCCGGATAATCTTTTTCTGCATTTACTAACTTCGCTAGGCCACCCTCTTTTGTTACAGATTCGATTTTATAATCAGTTAATGGAAACGGTTTGAGCTCTGGAAATTTTTCAGACAATCTATTCATGATTGCCTGATAACCATAATAAGCCCCAAGATCATTCCAATGGTCGTCAGTATGTTGGTATATATCATACTCACCCTCTTTGTGAGGCAGTATGTATTTTTTTAAATCAATAACGTTGATGTCTGATTGCTGATCGAGAGCCGCTACCTGATCGTATCTGGTCGAATCTGAAATACTGATTATATGCTGAGGCAAATGTTCCGGGTAAATATTCATTTTATTGGGGACAATTACAAGATAATATGCTGTACCCATTGACTCTGCCCACTTTGTTCTATTTTCCAATTCTACTTTCAACTGATGCATCTGAGCATTCGAAAACAAATTGGCACCTTTATAATAATCGGCTGATTTTGTGGCGTAAAACCAACCATCTTTACCCACTGTTACACGATGCGGAACGGGAGAGATTTTAAAAAACGTGTAATCAAATCTATTGATAAGTGAAATGAAATTCTGACGTAAGTTAAAGTTGTCGGTGTAGTAGGTGTCGTAGTCTTTAGTAAAATCATCAAGATTATTGAGGTCGAATACGGGTTTGGCAGCTTTCGCCCTATTTTCATTTCCCGAAATTTCATTTATCAATCCCAGTTGGCTATTTAGCATGGGAGTTAGCATTGCTCCCAAAAAGAAAGCGATAGTAACAATACCTAATATGTTATAATAACGCTTCATCAGAATCGGAAATAGATAAAGGGGTTATAGGTGCTTGCTGACAAGTAGAGAATGGTAACAACAAACAATAACATACTGATAACAAACTTGCTTGTCCGAAAAATGACTTGATAAGTTGAGTCAAGATTTCTGCTAATGAACCATTTATGCATTAACTCCATCATCCAGCGATAACCTCTGAATGAATAGACTATGGCAAATACAAACAAGAAGATCGTCTTGAAGTTCAAGTACTCAACTACGAACATTTTTGCAGTATCGTCATTCGACAGAAAGCTCATTTTTTCCAAAAACAAGACTGCATTGTTGAAGGTTTCGATTTTAAAGAACACCCAACCCACCATGACAATCAAGAGGGTATAGCCAATTTGTAACGGACCCCAAAGTTTGGCCAGTTTCTTGTCGAGACCGATACGTTCGATGACCAAAAATATCCCATGAAACATCCCCCAGATAACAAAGTTCCAGCTGGCTCCATGCCAAATGCCTGTGGCAAAAAATACGATAGTTAAATTGACGTAGGTGCGTAATTCGCCTTTGCGACTTCCACCCAAAGGAATGTATAGATAATCGCGGAACCATGATGAAAGCGAAATATGCCACCTTCGCCAGAATTCCTTAATTGATTTGGCAATATACGGGTAGTTGAAGTTTTCAGGAAAGTCAAACCCGAAGATTTTCCCCAAGCCAATAGCCATATCTGAGTAGCCCGAAAAATCAAAATAAATTTGCAGGGTGTAGGCTACCAATCCTAGCCATGCTACTCCCGGGGTTATTTCTCCAACAGGCAAGGCGAAAATTTCATCTGCAATTACGGCCATTGAGTTGGCAACAATAATTTTCTTGGCCAATCCAAAAATAAAGCGCTGAATTCCCGAAGCAGCCTTTCCAACACTCAAAGTTCTATTTTTTAGCTGATCTGCAATGTCAAAATACCGAACAATGGGGCCTGCGATCAGTTGTGGGAACAGCGAAATGTATAGGGCCAAATCGAAAATATTTCGCTGCACAGGTGTTGTTTTTCGATACACATCGATAACATACGACATGGCCTGAAAGGTAAAAAATGAGATGCCTATAGGAAGAATTACCCGTTGATAGATGATGATATCCTTTCCAAACAGTTCCAAGCCTGAGTTAATGTTGTCCAGTAAAAAGTTGTAATATTTCAGATAACCCAATAACCCCAGGTTGATGGCAATGGCTATCCCTACAATTATTTTTGCCCTTCCTCCTTCAGCCTTATTCAGTAAAATCCCGGCAACATAGTTGATAATAATGGATGCCAGAAGGATCAAAGTGTGGGAAGCACTTCCCCAGCTATAGAAAAAGATACTGGCAATCAGTAGAATAGTGTTGTGCAATTTTTGCTTGGTGATACCGATCAATAAAAGTACGATCGGCAGAAACACAAACATAAAAAATGCGGAACTGAATACCATGTTGTTTTTTATTTCGAGGGGCGAATTTAGGAGAATTTTTCGGAAATCATGTTTTAACTAGTCAAAAATAGCCTATTGAAGGTTCTTACTTTTGCTGGGAGAATTTGAGGAATTTACCCTTTCTTATCTTCAAAGGATTGTAACCAATAGATTTGGTTTTACTTGGTGATCGTTTCCTTTTTAACTTATTGTAAATCTGTAATGATGTTTTGAAAGGATTTGCTGCTGATATATTTTATTGGATACTAGAATGAAAAAACGAGTAATTTTGCATCTTTTAAGTATAGATTATTGTGATTAAATATTTATTTTCGGTAAATACCTTACTGGTTATAGTTGTATTGTTTACTTCCTGTATTCGTTTCAATGAATTCCCTCAGGGTAAAAAAATTGTTTGTGATGCTGAGTCCAGAACTGCGGATGGAAGCAAGTTTATAGCGCTTGGTGATCCGGACTTACATTTTATTAGCGGGAGTCAGCAATCGGATATGCAAGCGTATACAGGTGCGCATAGTGTGCTTACCATTCCAAAAATAAAAATGTATGGAATGACCTATGCGATCAACGGTGTGGGTTCCGATCAATTTTTTAAAGTAAGCGTTTGGCGCAAGTCAAAAGATGGAAATGGCCTTTTGGTCGTTGCTGCTTCTAATCCAGAACTACTTTATCTAAAAACAAAAGTTGCCATTGATAGTGCAAACACTGGATGGGAAAAACTGGAAATAAACCTGCGGACTCCTCCCACTTTTGAAAATGAAAAACTGTCGTTTTACGTATGGAACAATGGAAGCGATTCAGTTTTTTTTGATGATTTGACCATCGAACGACTTTATAAACCTGAGTATCCTGAATACAATGAAAAGCCAATTGTTATCGAACTTGATACAACAGCTTACAGCAAAATTTACAAAAAGAGAAAAATTGCTTTTGAAAATGGAATCCTTGAGTCTGCTGATAACGACTGGGTAAAGGGTTTTATGTTTCAGAATAATGACCTCGTGAAAATTAAGCTTCGCCTTAAAGGCGATTGGCTCGATCACCTTTATGGCGATAAATGGTCCTACAGGATAAAAATGAAAAGTGGTGCCGCCTGGAATAGATTGCGCACCTTTTCAATTCAAACTCCTGAAGCAAGAAATTATTTAATGGAGTGGATGGCACATCAGTTATATCAAAAAAACGATATCCTTACCACCCGATATGGTTTCGCTCCAGTTATAATTAATCGGGAATCTAAAGGACTGTTTGCCTGGGAGGAACATTTCGAAAAACAATTGTTAGAATCGCGTAATCGGCGTGAGGGTCCTATTGTTAAGTTTTCCGAAGATGCATTCTGGCAACTTCAAAAGCTCTTTGCAAGGGATAAAATATGGATGCAGATCCCCTTTTTTGAAACAGCTAATGTATTGCCTTTCGGCGAAAAGGCTATTTTGGAAAACCCATCATTGAAAAATCAATTTTTAAATGCTCAAAAATTGATGATGCAATACAAAGCACAAACCAATAGCCCCAACAATATCTTCGATTTGGATAAACTGGCTGCATATTATGCCATGCTCGATGTGACCCACGCACGCCACGGCATGGCGTGGCATAATCAGCGTTTTTATTATAATCCGGTTATCAGTAAATTGGAACCGATTTCTTTCGATGGTTATACGACACATGAAGATCCGGATGTGAGTATAAATGATAATCTGGCGTATACAATTATTCACAGCAAGGAGATAAAACCTGAAGAATACTTGTATTATAGTCTGTTTAGCGATTCGCTGTTCGCCAATAAATATTTAGATTATCTTGAGAAGTTTAGCGACGAAAAAACAATTGAAAAACAATTGTTATCCCTTTCTGTTGAAGCAACTTTATACGACTCACTGCTCCGGTTAGAGTTCCCATATTATCATTATGATAGTAACTTTTTTAGAAAGAGTGCGCAATCCATTCGGGATTACCTTCCACAAGTGAAAAAAGAGCTTATTTCGTATGTGGAGTCATCCCATTGGATGGTTCCTCCTGACATTTCTTATGCAGCTGACAGTAACCTCAGGTTTCTATCTCCTGAAACTTTTGTTCATGCTTATACTGAAACTGTCGATTCAGACAGCATAGTCATAAGCGTACATAATTTCTTCCCTGATAAGCTTCTGTTTTTGGGCACCAGTGAACTAAGTGGTTTTATTTACAATTATTTTCCGAATAGTTTCGCCTGTGATGCTTACCATCAAGGGATGGATGGCATAGTGGTGAATTTTAAAGTAGATACTTTGGCGAATTATTTGTTTTTCAAATCGGAAAGCAATCCCGAAGTTTTTCGGATTCCCATTTATCGTTGGCCATACCCCAATGGACTAACTCCTCGTCAAGAATTGTTTAATCGTGTTGACTTGGAAGTAAGCCCCTATATCGAAAAAATTGTTGGTAATGAAGTGTTTATTAAAAAGGATAGTTTGTTAATTGATAGACCCTTGTTGATACCGGAAGGTTATCATGTGGTGTTTCATGCTGGTACAGTGATGAATTTTGTGAATTGTGCCATGTTTATCTCCTGTTCTCCGATTTCAATGAATGGAACCATTGATGCCCCCATTGTTATAACATCTTCTGATTCTTCTGCCAATGGTTTTACTGTGCTGCAGGCGGGTGAAAAATCTTTTATTAACAATACCCGTTTCGAAAATTTAAATACCCTCAACTACAAGGGTTGGACATTAACCGGAGCTGTAACTTTCTATGAGTCTGATGTTGATATTGTCCATACAGAAATCCTTAACAACCATTGTGAAGATGCCTTAAACATTGTTCGTTCGAGCTTTGTTGTAGATCAATGCCATTTTACTCATGTTTATGCTGATGCCTTTGATTCTGATTTTAGTCAGGGCCAAGTTATAAATACCGATTTTATTCAAATTGGAAATGATGCCATCGATTTTTCAGGGAGCCAGATATTAATCCGTCAGGTAAACATTTCACAAGCAAATGATAAAGGGGTTAGTGGAGGCGAAAATTCACAGCTCACACTCGAGGATGTAACCATCACCAATTGTAATATAGGCATTGCTTCGAAAGACCTTTCCATGGTTGAAGTAATAAACTCGAATATTATTCATTGTAATTATGGGCTGGTACTTTTACAGAAGAAACCTGAATATGGTCCCGCCGGGATGATGCTGAAAAACACAAAAATTTCTGACTCAGAACTTAATATGCTCATTGAAATAGGTTCTACAGTGATATTTGACGGGAAGCTTATTTCTGGTGATGCTTCTGAGGTATCAAAAATGTTCTATTAATCATACAAAACTATTTGTAGATGAATAGCGTTAATTTCTTCGTGATATTTAAGAGTAAAAGTCGTTTGCCAAATACCAATACATATTGGGTGATCAGCGTTTTTTCATACATTTGCACCTTTAATTTTTAAACATACATCTCATCTCATGAACGATAAGTGGAATCTGTTTCAAAAGTTCCTAATTACCCAGGAACAACAAATATCATTAAGTGATTTCATAGTTAATTCAATGGTAATCGTGGTGTTGGCTATTCTTCTGGAATTCACCTACATTAAGTGTTCAAGAACGATTTCAAATCGCCGTCAGTTTGCGGGCATCTTTCTGCTCATAGCATTCACAACCATGCTGATTATTACCATCGTAAAGTCTTCTTTAGCCCTTTCGTTGGGTCTGGTAGGTGCCTTGTCGATTGTGAGATTCAGAGCCGCAATCAAAGAGCCTGAGGAATTGGCCTATATCTTTTTTGCCATTGCCCTTGGCCTTGGACTGGGAGCCAACCAAACCCTCATTATCATTGCAGCATTTGTTGTGGGGATGGTCATTCTGTGGGGCCGTTTCTTTATTAAAGGCCGACATGCGCAGGATCAAAACCTGTATTTGAGCTTTTCTGCTAAAGCTGGCGATGTACAGCTTGAAGATATTATTGAATCTGTTAAGGCAATATTCGGAAAAAGTAGCCTTCGTCGTTACGACGAAAATAACCAATTAATTGAAGCTTCCTTTTTAGTGGATGTTCCCAATCAGGTTAAACTGGCTGAGTTTAAAAAAAGTATTGCCAAATATGGCGAAAGTGTCAGGGTTTCGTTTGTTGAAAGCAAGACTTTTTAAGTTGAACCTTCAGTAATATGCATTTATCCCTATAACCAGCAATTATGTTTTTTCCACCCTTTAACGAAGAAATTAGTCGCTACGAACGTAAGTTCCAGGTTTCGGATATGATTTACCCTGCTGTTGAACACCAAGTGCGCATGCATCCATCGGCTTTTTTGCCCCTGTTTTATCCGCGGTATATCAACAACATTTATCTCGATACCCCAATATTCGAATCCTTTTACGACAATGTGTTTGGAAAAGGGAGTCGAAAAAAAGTGCGTATCAGATGGTATGGCGAGGTGAATGGCCTAGTTGAGAAACCCGTAGTTGAGTTTAAGATTAGGGAGGGGATGTTGGGGAATAAATTGTCGTTTCCATTGACTCCCTTTGTTGTGGATCAGTATTTTTCTATTGACACCCTTCAGCAGGTTTTTCATGATTCAAAGTTACCCGACTGGGTATTTGACGTGTTGGTTCAATTAAAACCTTCCTTGTTAAATCGTTACCGCAGAAAATACTTTATGAGTTTCGATGGCAAGTTCCGACTTACCATTGATGATGAACTGCAATACTTTGGTATTGGCATTAATAACAATAATTTCTTGGAAAAGTACCGGAGTGAAGATATTATTGTGGAGTTAAAGTATGATAAAATCAATGATGATGCGGCCACTTTTGTTACCAACGCTTTGCCTTTTCGATTGACCAAAAGTTCGAAATATGTGAATGGTATCGAACTATTACATCCCATGTTGGCCTAATTTATCGGTTAAAACAAGTCGTAAACCCTTCGTTGTACCCCTTACTTATTTGAAATAATTCCAAATTAACTTGACTTTTCTCTGGCTTTTATTAATTTTGCATTCATACACTATATTTATTAATACCTAAAATCATGAAAAATTTAACCCGATTGTTTTTTTTAACCCTATTATTCACAGGCTTGGTATTCACTGGTTGTAAAGATGCACTGGATGTTACCTTTGAGGCTGATTACACTACTGAACTTCCCATCGTTGTTACTCCTTCAACATTGAAAGCTACCAATGGGGTGTTTGAATCATCAACCACCATCGATCCCTTGTCGAATGGTAACATGTCTACCTATGCCAATAATATTCAGTCTGTTCGAATTGTTGAGGCCACAGCTACCATCTTAAGCGTAAGCACTGAAGCCGTGATGTCCGCTGAGCTGGATGTTACCTCAGGTACTTTACCTGCTGCTTCATGGGTGTTTACCGACGTACAGCTTGTAGAAGGTGCCGTGATTGAGCTTAGTAACGAAACCGGTCAGTTGGATAATCTAAGTGATATTATTAGTGCCAAAAATGTATTTACAGTGGATGTGGTTGGTCAAACTGATCAGGATGACATTTCATTTACCATGAGTGTTACCATTAGAGCATTTGTTACTGCCAATCCGTTGTAAAAGGTAGAAGAAAATTATTGACATGTCCCGAAGCCTATCAATGGTTTCGGGACTTTTTTTTAGCATTATTCGTGATAATATACCCGTTTTACTCTTCGCGATATCCGGCTAAGTATCTCATAAGGAATGGTATGTGCTCTTTGGGCAATTTCCTCAATGGGGTGATTCTTGTCAAAAACAATCACTTCATCATTTTCCTGCGTTTCGATGCCTGATAAATCCACCATGCACATGTCCATGCAAATGTCTCCTACTATTGGTGCTGCTTTACCTTGTATATATAACCCCGATACCTCATTGCCCAAATTGCGCAATAATCCGTCTGCATATCCAATGCTTACCACCCCAATAGGGGTATCTTTGGTAGCAATCCATTTGCGGTTATAACCTACACTTTCCCCCTTTTTTACTGTCCTTATTTGCACCAACACCGATTTCAGACGAATGGCGGGTTCAAGCTGTAAAGTGGGTTCTCCAATGCCGTACATGCCAATCCCAATCCTTACCATGTCGAAATGCGACTCAGGAAAGCGGGCTATGCCCGACGAGTTGGCAATATGAAAGAGAACAGGGTGATCAAATGTTTTTGCAATCTCTTTTTTCACCTGTTGCAGGATTTCAATTTGCTGATGCGTAAATGAGTCGAATTCAGGTTTGTCGCTGGCAGCGAGATGCGAAAAAACTGATTGTAGGTATAGATGGGGATTCTTGTGAATGAGCGAAATAACATGAGGAAGTTCATCAGGTGAAAATCCCAATCGATGCATTCCGGTATCTATTTTTAAGTGAATTTTTACCGGTTTGTTTTGTGGTAAGGCATTTCGTTTGATTGCTTTTTCGAGCAAATCGAGTGTGCGAAAACTGAAAACTTCGGGTTCCAATTGATGTCGGATCATTGTATCCATGGCATGCTCTTCCGGGCTCATCACCATGATGGGGAGCTCTATGCCGGCTTTTCGCAATTCAACGCCTTCGTCGGAGTAGGCTACTGCCAGGTAATCCACATTGTGGTATTGTAATACATTGGCAATTTCAAAACTACCTCCTCCATACGAAAAAGCCTTCACCATAGCCATCACTTGTACCGATGGTTTGATGCGTGTTCTGAAAATATTCAGGTTGTTGATTACCGCATTCAGGTTAATTTCCAAAACTGTTTCGTGCGCTTTTTGTTGCAGGATTCTTCCCAATTGCTCAAATTCGAAAATACGAGCTCCCTTGAGAAGAATGGTCTGATTTGTAAGTCCCGAAAAGGAAAAGTTACGCATAAAATCTTCCGTAGTTTCGAAAAACAAGGAGTTCGACTCAAATTTGTCGGCTTGGCGCCCGATGGCTTTTCCAATGCCAATGAGCTGATGTATGTTTTTTTCCTTGAGAATATTGGCTACATTGGAGTAGAGTTCAACCTCATTTAGTCCGCTCTGTAAAATGTCCGAAAGAATGACCGTTTTCTGTTTGTGCTGGTTTTGTTGGTTTAAAAAATCAAGGGCGATACCCAATGAATTGAAATCAGAATTATAGGCGTCGTTGATAATGGTGCAATTGTTAATCCCCTCGTTGAGCTCAAGTCTCATGGCAATGGGAGCAAGCGATTGCATGCGTTGATTGATTAACTCGTTCCGGTATCCCAACAACAACATGGTGGCCCAGCAATGGATGGCATTCTCAATGGAAGCATCATCCGCAAAGGGGATCGTGATTGAAATGGGTTCTGCCAGAAAATTAGCTGAAATGGTGGTTGTTTTTTCGTGAGACTGGATGTCCCAAATTTTTAAATTACAGGAATCTTCTTTGCCCCAACAAAATGTTTTAACCTTGTCGAGAATACCTGAACGGATAACAGTTCCATGAATTTCTTTGTGATCGGAACAATAAATCAGGGTTTCTACCTTAGTAAACAAGTTGAGCTTTTCGCCTGCCTTTTGGGTGTGGTTGATGAAGTTTTCGTCGTGTGCCTGACCGATATTGGTAAAAATACCGATGGTAGGCTTGATGATGGGCTGAAGTTTCTGCATTTCCTCTAACTCCGAAATGCCGGCTTCAAACAAGGCGAGTTCGTGGTTTTCGTTCATTTGCCAAACCGACAGGGGAACGCCAATTTGTGAGTTATAGCTTTTGGGACTCCTGACAATATTTTTATCTTGATGCATTAGCTGAAACAACCATTCTTTGATGATGGTTTTTCCGTTGCTACCTGTGATGCCTACCACAGGTAAAGCAAAATTCTTGCGATGCTCAGTAGCGAGTCTCTGTAAAGCCGCTAAAGTGGAGTTCACTACAAAAAAGGAGGCCTCCGGATATTTTTCGGGTTCGTTTTCCAGTTGGGTTACTACAAAAAATCGCACGCCTTTTTTGTACAGACTGCCTATATAATGATGTCCATTGTTGCGTTTGCTTGCCAGGGCAAAAAAGAGGGCGCCTACCGGTGAAATGAGCTTGCGGCTATCTATTAGAATGTCATTCACAATAACCCCTTCCGGATTTGGGCTGGTTAAGTGAGCTTGCAAGATGCTAACCAACTCATCTCCTGAATATTGTTTGTGTAGCATGGCCATCTCTTGTCGAAATTAGGATTGTAAATTAAAAGTGTACCTGAAAGACTTGTTTAATCCTGCAAATGAGCGATCTCGGAGTTGTCTTCCTTATGGCGACCATTGTCGCGCAACAACCCGAAACCCAGAGGGCTTTTAGTCATTTCATCGTAACGTAGCCGATTGCTGTGAATGTCAACAGCAAGGTAGATAGCACTTCGCATCGATTCGCCTGAGGCTATCCCTTTGCCTGCAATGTCGTAGGCGGTTCCATGGGCTGGTGATGTGCGAATGATGGGGAGTCCGGCTGTAAAATTCACTCCTTTGTCGAAGGCCAGTGTCTTAAACGGAATTAATCCCTGATCGTGGTACATGGCTAAAATTCCGTCATATTTCAGGTAATCGCCAGCAAAAAAACCGTCAGCAGGAAACGGTCCAAACACCAGTTTGCCATTCTTTTTGGCTTTTATTATGGCTGGAGTAATGATGCTTTGCTCTTCAAGACCGATAGTGCCATTTTCACCGGCATGCGGATTAAGTCCGAGTAGGGCAATTTTGGGTTTGCTGATGCCAAAGTCGCGCACCAGGGAATCGTGAAGGACATTTAATTTATTTGTAATCAGTTCCTCTGTAAGTTGAGTAGGTACATCTGCCAAAGGAACATGCCCGGTTATGGTGCCAATCCTCAGGTTTCCCGATACCATTAGCATCAAATAATCTTTGGTTTCAAATTCACTGGCAAAAAACTCGGTATGACCCGGAAAAGCAAATGCTTCTGAAGTGGTGTTTTCTTTGGTAATGGGTGCAGTAACCACAACATTTATCTTGTTCGATTTTAAATCGCTTACCGCATGTTTTAGCGCTTCGTGGGCCAGTTCGCCTGATCGCTTTACCGATTTGCCGTATTCAATTTTTATTTCGCTGTCGCTCAGATTCACCAGATTCACCTTGTTGCTTTTGGAAAACGATGCATCGCGTACCGTATTGTAGTTAAAATCTCCGGCATTCAGGTTCTTGCGGTTGTACGATAGCACCCTTGAAAGCCCATAAATTACCGGGGTGAACATATCTAATATTCGATTGTCCTCCAGTGCTTTTATAATGATTTCATAGCTGATTCCGTTTAAATCGCCATGGGTTATTCCTACCCTGATTTTTCTTTCTTTTTCAACAACCTGGTTTGCTCTTTGCATAGTACCCATTTTTAAAATGCTATTGCAGTCGTAGCATGGAACTCATGATTACAACTGTTTTAACCTTGTAATTAATGGTGCAAAAATAGGTTATTTTGGCCTCACTTGGTGGATATTAAGCCTACATCATTTCGGCGACAGGTAAAATAAATCGAACTCATTTGTTTTTAAATGCCAACCTATTGCTATATTTAACACTTTTGCAGAATATTCCTTCAAGGGAACAATCATTAAAAAATCTGTGTTATGGCCACATCAAACTTTGTTGATTATGTACGTATATTCTGTCGCTCAGGCGATGGGGGAGGTGGTTCAGTCCATTTCCGGCGTGAAAAATATATCGCTTTTGGTGGTCCCGATGGAGGAGACGGTGGCAAAGGTGGTGATATTATTATGGTTGGTAATACCCAATTGTGGACCTTGTTGCATTTGCGTTATACCCGTCATTTACGTGCCGATCATGGAGGACATGGTGCTGCTCAGCAGCGTACCGGTTCGAGTGCTTCCAATATTATCATTCAAGTGCCTTTGGGAACCATTGCTCGCAACAACGAAACGGGCGAAGTCATGGGTGAAATAATTGCGGATGGTGAAGAGGTTGTTTTGCTTAAGGGTGGCCGAGGCGGACTAGGTAATGTTAATTTTAAAACATCTACCAATCAGGCTCCCAAATATGCGCAGCCAGGTGAAGAAGGTATTGAAGCAGGAGTTGTTTTTGAATTGAAAATTTTGGCCGATGTTGGTTTGGTTGGTTTTCCAAATGCTGGCAAATCCACGCTTTTGTCGGTGTTGTCGGCAGCACGACCCGAAATTGCTGATTATCCCTTTACTACCTTAGTTCCAAACTTGGGTATTGTGGCTTACCGCGATAATCAGTCGTTTGTGATGGCAGATATTCCGGGGATTATTGAAGGTGCACATGAAGGAAAAGGGTTAGGACTAAGATTTCTACGTCACATTGAACGGAATTCTATTTTGTTGTTTATGGTACCGGCTGATGCCGATGACATTACCGAACAATACCTTGTTTTACTCAATGAATTGCAACAGTTTAATCCCGAATTGCTCGATAAACAACGAATACTGGCCATTTCGAAGACCGATATGTTGGATCAAGAATTGATCGACGAAATTAAACCTTCGTTACCCCAGGATGTGACCACCGTATTTCTGTCCTCCGTTGCCAATATTGGCGTAATGGAGCTCAAAGATAAAATCTGGCAAGCCCTTAATTCAGATTAATTGGATGTCTTCTTTTCTGGCTATTGTATGATGGTCAGGTCATTCTGTTTCTATTTCTTCATTTGATTTATCGGGTTCACCTTTTGTGATGAGGTAAATTCTTTTGCGGCCATCCATTTTAATGCTCATGGGCGAATCAAACCGCACATGATTGAAAAATTCACCTTTGGAGATCAATTGTTGACCTTCAAGTTTTTGGTAATCAATGTAACTTTCTGACATTTCGGGTTGAACACTGAAATAGCCAACGTTCATGCTGGTGACATTGTGAAAAAAGTGCGATCCTGAGGATGCATCCAAGGGGAAATCATCGAAGCTGGTTTCAACAATCACGCGTGCGTTAGAAATCATATGCCATTTTACCGGAATCCCTATCCATCGGTCGCGTGTTCCCCAACGACCCGGGCCAATCAGCACGTATTTGCGCTTTTGTTTAATCATTTCCTGGTTGATACGCTCTATTTCCAGGGCCATTTCCTGTGTCTTCGATTTATTAAACCGATTAATATCCGCATAAATCACGTCCGTAATGTCGTCAACAATTCCATTTCCCATTCCCTGAACCGAATACAAAAGGATATCCTCTTCCCGCTCCTCCTTCATGTCGATATGGCATTCCATAGAGTTGGATATCAGTGGTTTTATCTGTAAAATATAGAAAGAAGCCCGTCCTTTTTGATCCTTTTTTAAGTCTACAGCGAATTCAATTTCGACTGCTGTTCCCATGGCGTCCTTACCTAAAGCCAACACCACTTCAATGGTTTTGGCAAAGGGGATATAATTGTATTTTAATATGTTGGCAAAATTAACAATGCGGGGACCTGATTTGGAAAGTCCCGGATACATGGTGTCACTATCGGGATTGTAAACCGAAGCACAATGGGTAAGCGTTCCATGCTCCTCAGCCACTTCAATATCTAATTCCGACAAGCCGGCCATTTCGCCTTCCAGTAAATCCAGGTCTTGTTTTTTTAAATCTACCGCGTAGAATTTCACTTGCGAATTTCTGAATTGGTCTTTGGTTGAATTGATTTCCGTTCCAGGATATTGAGGCGAAAATCGATAGGCTTTGTTTCCATCAACAACATAACGTCCTAAGCCAACCGCTGCAACGGCAAATCCTTCATCAGGTTTCATGTGGGCAAACGGATAGAAATTGTAGGATTGTCCTACTCCACTGAGGTGAGGGTAAAAATAATGATCGAAATGATTCCCCACCACTTCTTGAATAACAACAGCCATTTTTTCTTCTTCAATTTTGTAATCGATGGCTTTAACATAGCCCCGGGCGTTGTTGCTATATACCGATGCATATACCAGTTTTATGGCGTCGGAAGTTTGTTTTAACCGAACCTTGATGTTGGGATGGTTATTGGGTAAGAGGTAGGTTTCAAAAACCCCTGCAAAAGGTTGCGTAAGTGAATCTTCGAACAACCCGGAGGATCGCACCGCAATGGGTTTTGATATTTGGGTCAGGATGTGTTCGAGTTTACCAAGCAGCGATTCCGTTAGCTCGCATTGTACAAATTTCTCTCGCAAAAGGCCAAAATCCTCTTGTGTATTGACCTCAGTTTCCAAGTGGTTGTTTTTGATGAATAATTCGAATTCACGGGTACCAACCACAAAGGTTTTTGGGGTTCTTACCCTAATGTCAGGTACAAACCGATTGAAATCATACTTGTGTATAAGGGCATCAATAAAAGCAAGTCCGCGACCTTTTCCTCCCAGTGAGCCTTCTGCCAATGTGTACACATTTTCTTCGGTGACTTCCATCCCGGGCTCATAGGGAATTACGTTTCCGGTTGACTGTTCATTGCGGTATTCCTTGAGCATCTTTAATAAATCGCGCCTCAGTTCGTTGGCATTATCAAAATCAGCCACTTTTTTCAGATTGATAACACTGGCGGCTTTAATTTCTCCCCGTGCCATAATCCACATCGAAAAATGATCGCGACTGGCGTGATATATCAACGACTCATCCGAAATATCTTTTAAATACCGCTCAAATTCGCGCATGTTTGATGCCCGCGCAATAACGTTATTATGCGCATCTTTAAACTCAAAATCACCGAAGCCAAGGTAGTAGGTGATAAAACGTTCAAAATCCTGATACAGGGTGTCCGATTGCTTGTGTACAAACAAAGAGTTGTTTTCCTTAGCCACCTGTTCGTAGGAGCTGTCGGATGATTGTAGAATGGCAGGTAGGTTGCGCAGTTTGTTGCGTGTGTATTTGAGTAGATTTATGCCTGCGTTTTCATCGAAGATGTCATTTTTTTCAAATTTCACATCTGTAATCAAACACAGCATGTAATCTTGGTATTGATCGATGATTTCGGTGGCTTCTTCGTAATTGGAAGCCAACAGTATTTTGGGCCGGGCCCTCATCCTTAATACTTTGTATAGCTCATCAGTACTTACATCATCAATAATGCGTTTGGTTTGTTCCATCAATACCCTGTAAAGGAAGCTCAGGTAACGCGAATAGTATTCGGGAGAATCCTCTACCAACAGAATAACCCTGACCTGTCCCAATTGGGTGTCGTTTTCTACATTCATCTTATCTTCGAGCATTTTAATCATGGCGAAGAAGATATTGGCATCACCGTTCCAGGTAAACAGCCGCTCGATGAAAGGGATGTTCTTCAGCATTTTGCCATAATAGGCTACATCGCTGCTGTTGTTGAGTAGTAGAAATATGGGGATGAATGGATAGGCTGTTTTAATTTTTTCACTTACAGTAAGAGGAGCCTGTTTGTCGGCTCCAACCATGTAGATGATGAGGTCGAAATGTTTGAATTTAAGCAAGCGCAAGGCTTGCTCCAGGCTCGTTGCTCCAGTAATTCGAGGAAAGGAGGTTAGGTTGAGATGACCGTATTGTCCCAGCATATGTTCGCTAAAACGTCCCTCTCGTTCGATGGCGTAGGCATCGTAAAGACTAGATATTAAAAGAATTTCACCCACCTTATAGGGCATTAGATCATGATAAATATCCCTATTAAACGTGTTGGCGTTTAAAAACCGTTGTAAAAAGCTGTTGGTTACTTTGCCATTGGTTTCCAGTTTGTTTTTATGGCCATTTTTTTTTGGCGTTTTGTTTTTCCGCTCAGTGGAATTTAGAAATTGTAGAATATTCCTTAACAGACTGTCCAGTAGGAAGTTTTGTTCCAAGGGCATTAACTCATGAATGTTTGAGCTAACGGCTCCCATACACAGTTGTATATAGCCTTGATTACCGATGTGCGTGGTAAAGTGGTGTTGCTGACAAATGACTTCATTTTCGAAAGAAGAAGAGCTAAATTCTTTGTCATCGTATACCAATTTTAGCCGAATGGGAACCTGAAGCACTTGGCTGTAGGGTACGGCATTAACAATTTCCTGAAATGTTTGGGTAATTGATTTTTTTTGTCGGAGAATTCGGTCAACTTTATTTACCAATTCGAGCAGGCTGATATAGCGGAAGTTTTGGCTTTTCGTCATTGAAGATCAGATTATTTACTACAAATGTAACCTGTTTTGTTGAAATCCAAAATACCATTTGTGTGAATTTTGGTTGCGACGGAATGAATTCCATCGCTAGGATATCGGTCGTACCTGCGGTACTTTGATGTGGAGTCATCCTAGTGCCGTAGATACGGCCGACATGAGAACCTGAGATTTTAATCCCGAGCTTACGAAAATTTACTGATGGTAACGATGAAGTAGTAGAGATTTCTCAAAATGTAATCCTATTATTTCTTTTCGACCCGCCAGGTCTTTGACCGGATCTTTTCTCCCGCCGGGTTGATCAAAACCCGTCGGGTGGTAAATGCATAAAAATATTGACCACATTATGTATATCCTATAAGCGATCGAATCAATTAAAGGTAAATGCATTCAGGTTATTGAGGTTTAATAGCTGTTAAAGCGCATTCTGATAAGTATTATAATTACCTTTGATAGGTATTAAAGTATTATATCAACTCAATGCACTTGCCCTTTTATAAAGAGGTTTGAGGAATCATAAACCGGTAAAATGTAAGCTGCATGTAAAACACATGAATTATGACTGTAAAATATAAAGTAATACGAATGGCTCAACCAGGAGTTACAGGCGGGGGGTCCTACCAGTATTATCCGCGAGTTCATCAAAGGAGTAAGATAAAATTGAAAGAGTTGTCCCAAATTATTTCCCGAAGATGCACCTTGCATTCTGCGGATATCCTGGCGACATTAACTGCCTTGGTTGAAGAGATTCCTGAACTCTTACTTGATAATTATAGTGTCGAACTAGGCGAATTGGGCATTTTTTCACTTCATGTAAAAGGACTTCCTGCGGCAACGCCCGAGCAAGTCAATAAAACCAATATTAGCGAAGTGAAAATGGCCTTTAGGCCAAGTCTGGTCATTAAAGACAAGCTGCGGCTGGCGCATTTTTCAAGAGAACAATAGCTGAATATCCGGTGCGATTATCATGTGTAAGTTGGAAATACGCAATAAAAATGATTAATTTTAACCTCAAATGTTTATTGTCTCATGGCCAGAACTTACCTGCTTTGCCTATTGTTTTGTTTGTTTGGACTAACTTCCATTGGACAGGATAGCCTGAGATACCATGCGCTAAGCTTACGCCACGACAACGACATCAATTTCTTCACCGACTGTTATTATACTTCCGGAGTTGAACTCCAATGGTATTCACCTGCGTTTAAGCATTCGCCTTTCAATTACATTTTATTACCCTCATCTGAGGGCTCTTACACCGTGTATGCCGTATCGCTCACGCACAACATGTACACGCCCAAAAGAATTTTTACATCATCTATTGTCCCCAACGACCATCCTTA
Organism: Bacteroidales bacterium; assembly: GCA_041582875.1. Taxonomy (GTDB): domain Bacteria; phylum Bacteroidota; class Bacteroidia; order Bacteroidales; family F082; genus UBA6244. The sequence goes on from JBFHGX010000016.1 coordinate 45,385, forward strand.
TTCCGCTTATTTGTTGTTTGGTCAGTTGAAAGAGTCGTATAACTCAATCAAGAATAACAAGCTAACTTCCTCTTTTCAAATCGGGTTTATTGGGCCTTTGGCTGGTGGAGATGCCATTCAAACCACCTTGCACAAAAATATTTCTATTGCTGATCCCGCCGAAGGGTGGCAACATCAAATACAAAATGATGTGTGTTTGCAATATGCTGC
>JBFHGX010000017.1:0-44799 GCA_041582875.1 Bacteroidales bacterium
AGGTCTTCTTCGTAAGATCCAAAATTATTGGCCACAATAACAAGAATTGCCAAATCGATGGTCGAGATCACTTTCAACGATCGCTCTATACGTTTCTTTCCCAACTCGCCCGTGTCATCAATCCCAGCAGTATCAATGATGATGGCTGGTCCTATTCCAAAAATTTCCACTGATTTTTTAACCGGGTCGGTTGTTGTTCCTGCAAAATCAGAAACAATGGCCACATCCTGGCCCACCAACATATTGATAATGGAACTCTTTCCATTGTTTCTTCTACCAAATAATCCGATATGGGGTTTTAAATCTTTTCCTTTAGCCATGAGTAGTTAAGTTAGTGTTTACAAAAGGAGATCGTCCAACGCAAAGGCAAAAATATGCCTTACGTGTGACGACCAACTAATTGAATTCAATATATTAAGGACTGTGTGCGATTAAAAATAAAGATCGCGTTGGCCAGCTTTAATTTTTTCGATACGCTCACGCACCGCCGCTTCAAGTTTGGGTTCATTGAGCTCAACCACGTTTTTCTCGATCAACTTCCAACCTTTGATTGCTGTTTCCTCCTTGGCATAGTCCATGATATATTCCGACAAGGTAAGGATGGCATTGGGAGTACAAAAACGCTTAATAAAACCAGGCACCGAAAACTCCATAAAATGCTCACCTGTACGACCTTTGCGATAGCAAGCGGTACAAAACGAAGGAAGATAATCGGTTTCAATCAACTCATCAATGACCTCAGCCAGTGAACGTTCATCATTGATAAAAAATTGTTCTCTATTCAGATCCTGAGTAACATGACCTTCTTTTTCAGAATAAGCACCCATCTCCAATTTGGTACCGGCATCAATTTGCGAGCAGCCATACTGGAGCACTTCTTTACGGATGTGCTGTGGCTCGCGTGCTGTAAGAATCATGCCTGTGTAAGGAACAGCCAAACGAAGTATGGCAATAATTCTGGTAAAGGCATCATCATCCACACGATATTCAGGAGTAACCTTAAAATCAGCAGCATCCGTTAAACGGGGAAATGAAATGGTATGCGGACCCACGTTATAGCAAGCTTCAAGGTGATTGGTGTGCCGTACCAATCCCATCACTTCAAAACGCCAGTCGTATAAACCAAAAAGAACGCCAATACCTACATCATCAAGTCCGGCTTCTTGGGCCCTATCAAGAGAAGTCAGACGGTAATTATAGTCGGCCTTCTTTCCACTGGGGTGATACCAAGTATAAGCCTCAGGATGATAGGTTTCCTGAAATACCTGATAGGTTCCAATACCTGCCTCTTTTACTGTTCGAAAACCTTCAATATCAAGAGGAGCAGCGTTGATGTTTACTCTTCTGATTTCACCATTTCCGGCTTTAACACCATAAACAGTTCTTACATTATCCGCAATAAATTCGGGAGAGTACTTTTTATGCTCTCCATAAACCAATATCAACCGTTTCTGTCCATTTTCCTCTAATGCAGTTACGTTTTGGATAAGTTCTTTATCTGAAAGGGTTTTTCGAACAGCCTCACTATTAGAAGCGCGAAAACCACAATATTTACAGTTGTTGGCACACAAATTTCCTACATACAAAGGAGCGAACAAAACAATGCGGTTACCATAAACCTTTTTCTTCAGGTCTTTGGCTCCTTGTTTAATCAGATTGATTAATTCAGGATCTTCCGTTTTCAACAAAACGGCTACTTCCGCCAAAGAGAGTCGTTTTTTATCCAAAGATTTCGCGACTATGCGCTCCACTTCCTCTCGGCTCGAAACGGCTTCTTCAAGATAAGTTTCAATTTCTTGGATGTCAATGAACGGTTTATCCGGTTCATCGGGAATTTTATATTTTTCGGGATAGAATTTCATAGCAATGTAGTCAAAATTTTAGATTGGCAAAGTAACAACAAAAGTTGTTCCAATATCAAGCGTACTCTGCACGTCAACGGTACCGTTGTTTAAATCAATCATTTTTTTCAAAATAGAAAGACCAAGGCCTGAGCCAGAAATATCGCGCGTTTTTTCGGTTTTAATCCGTGTAAACTCCTGAAACAGTTTGGAAATATTATCTTCGGAAATCCCAATTCCGGTATCTTCTACTTTAATAATTACCTTACCCTCTTTTTTCTTGATATTAAAGTGAATTTCTCCATTTTCTTTGTTGTATTTTACTGCATTCGATAACAGATTATTCAGAATAATTTCCACTTCTTCTGCATCAGCTGTAATCAACAAATCCTCATCGGCATCGTAATTCACAGTTACATTGCGTTGAATCGCCAAAGGTTCGATGGTATGAATAGCTACTTTAGCCAATTCACCCAAGTCAATTTTCTTTAATTCTCTGTTTTTCTTCCCAGATTCGAGCTTGGTTAAATCGAGCAAATCCATTATTAACCCCCGCATACCTTTGATACGCACCAGTGAGCGATCGATCATGGCCATATAGTCGTCGATGCTATCACCCACCTGTTTATCCTGCATTATCTTCAAATAACCCTCAATGGCATTGAGTGGTGATTTAAGCTCATGAGACAAGACCGACAAAAACTGAAAACGTATCTGTTTTCCCTCCTTGTTCATTCTTTTGGTCATGCGCTTAAGGAAGAGGTGCTTACTAATACTTTCGATTGCTGTTTTAAGTTCCTGTGGGGTAAAAGGTTTAGGCACAAAATTAAATGCACCAAAGTTGGTTGCCTTTACGGCGATATCCAATGAAGCATAAGAAGTAATCATCATCACTGCTGTATCCAGCTTCATTTTATTCACCTGCTCAAGTACTTCAATACCTTGAATGCCTGGAAGTTTATTATCAAGAAGAATAATATCAACACTTCCGTTATTGATAATTTCCAATGCTTCTTCGCCGGTGGCCGCTTCGAGAATTTCGAATGAAAAATCCTCATCCAAAAAAGGAAATCCAACGGTGTAGTTACGCAGAATACGTTCGATACCCGATCTGATACCGGGTTCATCGTCAACGATGAGTACTTTTAGTTTTTCCATGGCCTTTAGTTTTTATCAACTTGCGTTGATGGATATGTATGGCTGTTTTGTCTGCTTTTCAGGCATGTTATATTTTCAGCAGTTTATTAATTTCGCGATGCAACTGATCGCCACGAATTCCTTTTTCAAGGTATAAATCTGCTTTGATCCAGTTTTTATCCTCTTCAGTTTCCACATTAAATGAAATCCCTGTTTCGGTAGTTACAGCGGTGGCAATAATCACCGGCATCTCTGGGTGCATTTTTTTTGCTTTATAAGCCAAAACAAAACCACTATCCTGGGTTTCCATCATCAGGTCGAAAATAGCCAGATCAGGCTTAATGGTTTTCAACAAATCCTCTCCTTCGCTTCTGCTATAGGCAGTAACAACTTCAAAACCAAAATTTTCAACCTGGATTTTCATCTGTTCCAGGTAATCCTGGTCATCATCCACAATAAGTACAAGCTTTTTCAATTCGGACATGATCTACAATTTAAATGTTTTAATTCAATGGTTTACGTGGTAATGTAATTTTAAAACGGGTACCTGTCGGACCGATATTAGGATCGCAAACCGACTTTACTTTGATTTGCCCCTTGTGCATCTTCACGATGCCATAAACAAGCGGCAACCCCATTCCGGTCCCCTTACCAATACCCTTGGTAGTAAAGAATGGGGTAAATATTTTTTCCATGTTCTCAGGTGCAATACCTGTTCCTGTGTCAGAAATGGTAATTTTAATTTCACTTTCATTATCTTCCAAACTTACAGAAAGCACACCTCCGGTGGGCATGGCTTCTACTCCATTTTTTTCCAGATTTGTCAACACCTGCATGAATTGATCACGATCAACCATCGCCATTGGGTTCTCTACCTCTGAATTAAATTGTATAGAAACTGACCCTGGTTTGATAACCGACTCAAGGCTATGCTCACAAAATTCAACCATATTGGTTTCCTGCAGGTTTACTTGACTTTTTCGGGCAAAATTAAGCAGCCCTCCCACAATGTTCTTACAACGATCGGCCTGTTCAGCGATCAATGTTAAATCCTTTATCATCGGATCATCAGGAGCCACTTCTTCTTTAAGGATATTGCTGTACATGGTTATCACTCCAAGTGGATTATTTAACTCATGCGCAATACCAGCCGAAAGTTGTCCCATATTGGCCAACTTCTCTGAATGCCTTAATGCCAGTCGAGCGTTGGCTAGTTTTTCGTTACTCTCATTTAAATCAGAAATGGTGCTGTGCATTTTTTCAATGGTATAAGGCAAACACATTTCACTTTCGGCCAAACCATTTAAAATGGCGATGGCGTGTTCGCGACAACTATCGTATCCACATGCACCACAATTAAGATGATCAGCAGGTTTTTGTTTTCCCATCGAAAGCAACACCCTTAAAATTTCACTTTCAACGGGCATCATCATAAGCTGTTCTGCGGCAACAAATTCACGGGAATAATCAAGACCAGCATAGGTTGCAACCTGATCAGACCATTCTTTTTCATCGAGTTGGGCTAACTTTTTACTAACATACTGACTCACAATAGTCCTGCGGCGAAACCTACTCCCTCCTTTTGACATTCCAGGGCCCATAATACAGCCTTCGCAGCACAGCAACTCCAGATGTTTTCCTTTAAGATTTCCCTTTTCAAATTCCTTGATGGCATCCTTGAAATTGTTTTTCCCATCAGTTACAATTACTGAACAATCGGTTACATCAGTTGATCTACCCATGGAATTGAGCAGGCCATGGCTAATAGGAAAGCCGGCACCTTTAGCTGAATGTGGTGGATCAAAATCAGCTGGTTTCACTACCATTGAGTTGACAGCTGCCTGATTAAACATATCGCGCAACTCTACGAAAGTAATTGACTCATCGATCTCGTCGCTTTCACCCTTTTTGGCTATACATGGACCAATAAAAACAACTTTGCATTGTTCACCATAAAGTTTTTTTATAATGCGCGCAATGGCCACCATAGGGGAAACTACAGGAGCCAGGTTACCAATTAAATTGGGATGATGTTGTTCAACATAGGCAACAACAGCTGGACAATCCGAAGAAATATAGCCTTCAACATGGCCTTTTTCAAGGAGCTTTTTGTACTCGACAGCAACCATATCGGCACCAAATGAAACTTCTACAACCTTATGGAAGCCAAGCTTTTTTAACATTCCCACAAAAATGCGGTAGTCATCATATTCTGTAAATTCGGCTGGGAAACTGGGCGCTACAGCCGCTACCACATGTTTATTAGTAGCTAACAATTGAGTTACAGCATCCTTCATTTCAAGAAAAGCCTTTGCCCCCTGACTACAAACATTTACACAGTTTCCACAAACAATGCAACGCTCACCCACCACTTCTGCCTGGCCATTGATAATTTTAATGGCTTTAACAGGACACTCACGAACACATGTATAGCATACCCTACACTTATCTTTAACAGTATAAACCAATTTATTTCTACTTACATGTGTCATGATGATGGATTTTAAGATGGTGAAAGCTTACCGGGAAGCCCTAAGTATCAAATTCATTAACCAAAAAAAAATTTAATTTTTTACTCCCCGGCAGCCACACCAAAATATTTATTTTACCACTTCACGCTGGTGGTAATGTGTATGCAATAAATCATGGCTCCTATGCCCCAAAGGTTTGCCCAGAAATTCTTTGTACAATTCAATAATTTCAGGGTTTTTGTGCGACACTTTTATCCGTTCGGTTTCATCAATGCGGTAGAGGGCTTTCATACGGGCCTTGAGTTGCTCTTCACTCGTTCCAATATGCTGACCACCACCACCGATACATCCACCGGGGCACGCCATAATTTCAATAAAATGAACATCATTCTTACCTGCCTTTATTTCATCAAGCAAGAGCTTGGCATTGGCCATTCCATTCACGACGGCGACACCCAATTCAAGACCTTCGATGTTTAATCTGGTTTCTTTTCTTCCTTCAAATCCCCTTACGGCAGTCACCTGAAAATCAACCATTTCTTTACCGGTAATGCTATGGTAGGCTGTACGAATAGCAGCTTCCATCACTCCACCAGAGGCTCCAAAAAGCTTACCAGCTGAACTGCGGAAGCCCAAAGGAGAATCAACAAGTTCAGGTTTAATATTGAACATGTCAACACCAAACAATTTCAGGAATTTGGCTAGTTCACGTGTCGTTAACACAGCATCTACATCTGAGATACCCTCACGGGTCATTTCTTCGCGTTGTGCCTCAAACTTTTTAGCTGTACAAGGCATAATTGAAACAGAATAAATTTCTTCAGGCTTCAGGTTTTCCTTTTCCGCGAAATAACTCTTGATGATAGACCCCATCATTTGTTGTGGCGATTTACAAGAAGATAAATTTGGTATAAATTCAGGAACAAATTCTTCAGCATACTTCACCCAACCCGGGCAGCAGCTGGTAATCATGGGCAACGTTCCTCCATTTTGAATGCGGTGAATCAACTCTGCTGACTCCTCCATAATGGTTAAGTCGGCAGAAAAAGACGAATCAAAAATGTTATCGAAACCAACTTTACGCAAAGCTGCATTTAATATACCATTGATGTCTATTCCCGGCTCCATTCCAAGTTCTTCAGCTAAGGAAACTGTGATTGATGGAGCATATTGTACCACAACACGTTTGTTGGGGTTACTTAAAGCTTCCTGAATTTGTGCGAAGTGATTCTTCTCTGTTAAGGCACCCGTAGGGCAAACCATGATACACTGACCACAATTGATACAACTTGAAGTATTTAATCCTTGGTGAAAGGCCGTACCAATAATTGACTTATTTCCACGGTTAATAAAATCGATACAGGCAACGCCCATCACCTCTTCACATGTGTATACACAACGACCACAAAGGATACATTTTTCAGGATCGCGAACAATACTGGCGCTCGACAAATCGAGATTCACTTTATTTTTCTTTCCTCTGATGCGTCTTTCCGTCACGTGAAGCTCTTCGCTGAGGTTTTGCAATTCGCAATTTTTATTACGAACACAATACAAGCAATCATCAGGGTGATTCGACAAAAGCAACTCAATAATGGTTTTGCGAGACTCAACTACACGTGATGAGTGCGTTAAAATATTCATACTCGGTTCAGCCGGGAAAGAACATGAAGTGATTAATTTCCCTGTTTTCTGATCCTCAACTACACACATTCTGCAGGCTCCAGTTGGAAATGCATCTTTGATATGACAGAGCGTAGGCACCTTGATGCCGTTGCGGTTCATCACCTCAAGTATGGTTTCTCCTTTGGAGGCTTCAAATGCTTTATTATTGATATTGATGGTAAAATCCATGTTGAACTCTTTTTTAAATTACGAAATCAGGATAGCGTCAAATTTGCAAACTTCAAAACAGTTTCCACACGAAATACATTTATCTTCCACAATAAAATGTGGCGCTTTCCGTGATCCAATGATGGCATCGGTAGGACATTTTTTGGCACAAACCGTACATCCCGTACATTTATCCACATCAATTTTAAAGGTGCGCAATTCAGTACAAACATTGGCAGAACATTTTCTATCGAAAATATGTTCTTCATATTCATGACGGAACCACTTCAGGGTACTCAACACCGGGTTTGGAGCTGTTTGACCCAATCCACAAAGTGAAGTTTCCTTGATGACTTTACCTAATTTCTCCAACTGCATAATTCCTTTAAAACGCTCAAGCGCCTCAAAATGTGAACCATCAGTAGGTTTATGTGTAATGCTTTCCAAAATCTCCAACATTCTTTTGGTTCCTTCGCGACAAGGAATACATTTTCCACAGCTTTCGCGCTGGATGAAATCCATAAAGAATTTGGCCACGTCAACCATACAGGTGTCTTCGTCCATAACAACTAATCCACCGGAACCCATCATCGCGCCAATTTTAATCAGCGACTCATATTCGATCTCGATGTCGAGATTAGCCTCGGTAATACAACCTCCTGAAGGGCCACCGATTTGCACAGACTTGAATTTTTTTCCGTTAGGAATACCACCGGCAATGTCAAAAATAACCTTACGGATGGTTGTTCCCATAGGAACCTCTACCAATCCGGTTAAGTTAACTTTTCCCGAAAGGGCAAAAACCTTGGTTCCTTTGCTTTTTTCAGTACCAATGGCCATATACTTCTCAACGCCACCATTAAAAATCTCAGGCAACGAAGAAAGGGTCTCCACATTGTTAATAATGGTTGGCTTTCCAAACAACCCGCTTACTGCAGGGAATGGAGGACGAGGACGAGGCATTCCGCGTTTACCCTCAATGGAATTGATAAGGGCGGTTTCTTCACCACAAACAAAGGCTCCGGCGCCCATCTTCACTTTAATATCAAAACTGACACCTGTTCCAAAAATATCCACTCCTAAAACACCCAATTCACGGGCTTGTTTTAAGGCTATGTCTAAACGCTTGATGGCCAAAGGATACTCAGCACGGATATAAACATAAGCTTTTGTGGCACCGATTCCATATGCAGCAATGGCCATACCTTCAATCAGACGGTGAGGATCACCTTCAATAACAGCGCGATCCATAAAAGCTCCAGGGTCACCCTCATCGGCATTACAAATCAAATATTTTTGATCAGCTTCGGTATTATAGGCAAATTTCCATTTCTTTCCGGTAGGGAAACCTCCGCCTCCACGACCACGCAATCCGCTTTTTTCAACCAGATCGCAAACTTCAAGAGAAGTTTGGTTACCCACCAACTGCAAATAGCTACTGTATCCACCAAAAGCGATGTATTCTTCTATACTTATCGGGTTAACGATTCCGCAATTTTTAAGTACTACGCGGGTTTGAGGAGCAAAAAACGGATGTTCATTTAAGGTAGAGACTCCTTCCCAAGAGCGATTTGTACCGGATGGCATTTGTCCTAAAGCCTCAACATGCTTTGGCAATTCGAGTTGAAATACCGCATCGAGCAATTCATCAACCTGTTGTTCCGAAACTTTCTGAAATGAAATTCGGTTATAACCTGGAAGCTGAACATCCAACAAAGGTTCGGCAGAACAAAGTCCGATACAACCAACTTCAACTACATCAGCCTCGATGCTATTTTCTGACAAATATCTTTTAGCAGCTTCGAGTGTTTTCCCTGCACCAGCACCTAATCCACATGTTCCGGCACCAATAAATACAACTGGTTTCGAAATATTCTGACGGGTGTAAAGATCTCTAAAAGTTTCAGGTACATTTGCACTACCCACATGGTAGAGTTTCTGTACTTTATCGATCAATATCTCTTGATGATTATTTTGATGATTTTGGCACATAGACTATTCCCCCTGATTTTTATAATGATCTACAATTTCTTTAATTGACTGCGAGTTAACTTTAGCATGAAACTCTCCATTGATGCAAATTACGGGAGCTAATCCACAAGCACCAATACAGGCAACTACTTCAATACTGAACAAACCATCGCGGGTGGTTTGACCAGCTTTGGTTTTAAGGTGCTTTTCGAGTTCCTGCAATACAGTTGACGAACCCAGGACATGACAAGCTGTTCCGCGACATACCTGAACATGGTATTTGCCATAAGGCTCGAAACGAAATTGATTGTAAAATGTGGCTACACCAAAAATTTTACTCGTTGGAATATCCAAATGCTTACCCACCTCTACGATGGAACTTTTCGACAAATACCCTTCGGCGACTTGAATATCCTGAAGAATGGGAATCAGGCTATCACGTCCGGCATTAGAGTATTTGTCGATAATATTTTGAACAATGGTCATTATTTGGTTTTTTTATAATTGACTATCTTTTTAGCTGCTCGAATATTGAATTACTCTTTGCCTGCTAATTGTTTTTCAATTTCAGGAATCAAAACGTTGGCACTAACTGGTTTTCTAACGAAGGCATTCACTGGAAACCAAATACTTTCTTCCTCTTCGTTCAAATAATCAACACCGGCGTTTCCAGTTACCATATCTTTTACAAGAATTACACGCAAATCGCTGTAAGCAGGATCTTTTCGAAACTCACGAGCCATGGCTTGTACACTAGGTTTTGTAGTAGTAAGCACATCAATGGAAGTTTGAATAATGATGGGCATGTCTTTGAGATCAGGATCTTCAACAATTTCCTTTGCCAACTCAAATCCTTCAAAATGGGTGGTCATCATTACATCCAAAATGGCTAAGTCGGGTTTTTCCCTTTTAAGTAGTTCAATTCCTTGCTTTTTATCATTTGCGGAAAGAACTTCGTACCCTTTGGCTTTTAAGATCGCCTCTACAACGTTGATAATGTCGATATCGTCATCAACAATTACAATTTTCTTTTGTGTATTCATGGTCAGAGCATTTAAGGTTTATAATGGTGTAAAAGTACATCTTCAATACGTACTACTTAAGGCAACAAAATACCGATTTTAGAGGAGCTGACTACTGTTTTTGCACCCCCCAAACCAATACATTTAGGTAACAAATTGCGTAAAAGTACTGGATAGGTTAGTGGAAAACATTTTGGTTTATCCTTGCGAAACCGAGACTCGTCCAAATTAAAGCAAATGACTAGATTTGCCGCATGAAATCATTCCTTCAATTTACTACCCAATTAAGAGAACGTTTGAACCATTCTCCTCTTCCGGGAATCTATGCCCAAATGACAATGGCCCCCGCTTCACGATTGAAGGAACTCGCCAACCAAACCAACAGATTGCCACGACGAAGCGCAGTACTCATCAACTTTTTTCAAAAAAATGATGAGCCTCACTTCATCATGATTAAGCGAGCCATTGACGAAAGCGTTCATAGTGGCCAAATTGCGTTTCCTGGAGGTAAATTCGAGAAATCTGATGAAACACTATCCACAACAGCCTTACGAGAATCTTACGAGGAAATTGGCTTGTTATCCTCATCAGTCAACATCATCGGACAAATGTCGGAATTGTACATTCCACCGAGTAATTTTTTGGTAACTCCGTTTGTAGGATTTACTGAAAGCGAACCCAAATTGATAACCAATGTAGAAGTCGACAAGGTGCTTGTTATTTCACTCGCTGCGCTACTCCAACCCGAAAACAGAAAAAAAGAACTCATTCAGCACCGACAAGGACAATTAAAAGTACCCTGTTATACACTATGTGGAGAAATAGTTTGGGGAGCCACAGCCATGATGCTCGCAGAGTTAGTCGAAATCATTGCCGATTAAAAGGGGGAATCATTACATAAAAAAAGCTCCCAAAAGGGAGCTTTAAGAAACTAAGCTTGCGCAGTTGGACCACCCAATGAAAACGGAGGTAAACCCCCATCTTTATTTTCTTTTATCGGACCGTGAATCGATTCAAACTTCCTGATATTATCATTTAAAGCTTTCATCAAACGCTTAGCATGTTCAGGTGTTAGAATAATTCTAGATTTCACTTTGGCTTTAGGTGCACCAGGCATCAACTTAACAAAATCCACTACAAACTCGGCTTGAGAGTGGGTAATGATAGCCAGGTTACAATAAGTTCCTTCCGCAATATCTTCTGGTAAATCAACATTGATTTTGTTGGTATTTTTTTGTTCTTCCATAGCTTAAGTTTTAAAAAAAGCACCTTACAAATAAGGTGCTTTGATGTCAATTGTTTCTATATTTCACCATCATCTACATTCATGATGCCTTCGTAATCTTCACGAGAACCTACGATAATGTCTTCATAATCGCGAAGACCCGTTCCTGCTGGAATTTTATGACCAACAATAACGTTTTCTTTCAATCCGAGTAAATCATCTGATTTTGCACTGATCGAAGCAACAGTTAATACCTTGGTAGTTTCCTGGAAAGAAGCTGCAGAAATCCAGCTGTTGGTTTGAAGCGAAGCACGCGTTATACCTTGTAGTACCTGAGTGGCAGTGGCAGGTTGGGCATTTCTGGCCTGAACCAAGGCTTTGTCGCGACGTCTTAAAGAAGAGTTTTCGTCTCTTAATTTACGTGCACTTACAATTTGTCCTTGACGCAAATTATCAGAATCTCCAGTATCAACAACTACCATCTGGCCAAATATTTCATCATTTACTTCCTGGAATTCAACCCTATTAACCAGTTCTCCCTCTAAGAAACGAGTATCGCCTGAATCTTCAACCCTTACCTTACGCATCATTTGACGTACGATGGTTTCGAAGTGCTTATCGTTGATTTTCACACCTTGTAGACGATAAACCTCTTGGATTTCGTTGACGATGTATTCCTGAACAGCCATGGGGCCTTTAATAGCCAAAATGTCTGAAGGAGTCATCACACCATCAGAAAGTGGAGTACCCGCTTTAACAAAGTCGTTCTTCTGTGCTAAAATCTGTTTGGCAGTAGGTACAAGGTATTTTTTTTCCTCGCCGGTTTTGGAGGTAATAATAACTTCACGATTACCACGCTTTAATTTAGCGCTAAAGCTTACCACACCATCAATTTCAGAAACAATGGCAGGATCACTAGGGTTACGAGCCTCAAACAACTCCGTTACACGAGGCAAACCTCCGGTAATATCACCAGATTTACCAAAAGCACGAGGAATCTTAACAAGTAACTCACCTGCCTTAATTTTAGCACCTTCGTCGACCAAAATATGCGAACCTACAGGCATATCATACGTACTCATGATAACCCCCTCTTCATTTAGAATTTTGATGATGGGGTTCTTATTCTTCAAGCGTGACTCTACGATAACTTTTTCAAAATATCCAGTTTGCTCATCCGATTCAACACGGTAAGTGATACCTTCAATAATATGTTCAAAGGCAAGTGTACCTGCAACTTCGGAAAGTATTACAGCATTGTATGGATCCCAGTCAGCGATAATATCACCTTTTTTGATATCTGAACCGTTTTTAATAAACAGGTTAGCAGAATAAGGAATATTTGCAGAAGCTAAAACAACACCTGTTGCAGGATCCAAAATTTTCATTTCAGCAGAACGACCAACAACAACCTGATATTTCTTACCCTCTTTATTGGTATAATCTACAGTACGTAATTCGTCAATTTCGAGACGTCCTGCAAATTTAGATTCGATACGATTGGTGGTTCCAACGTTAGAAGCAGTACCCCCTTGGTGAAAGGTTCTCAATGTAAGCTGAGTACCAGGCTCACCAATGGATTGAGCTGCAATAACCCCTACAGATTCACCTTTCTGAACCAATCGACCTGAAGCCAGGTTACGTCCATAACACAGTGCACAAACACCACGTTTCGATTCACAGGTCAATACAGAGCGGATCTCAACACCTTCAATTTGGCAATCTTCAATTCGTTTAGCAATCTCTTCATTGATTTCTTGTCCAGCTTCGATAATCACTTCACCGGTTTCAGGATCATAAACATCGTGCAAAGTTACACGACCCAAGATTCTGTCAAAAAGAGACTCAACAATATCTTCATTTTTCTTAAGTGCACTAATGGTTAATCCACGTAAGGTACCACAATCTTTTTCATTGATAACAACATCCTGAGCTACATCAACCAAACGACGAGTCAGGTAACCAGCATCAGCCGTTTTAAGCGCAGTATCAGCCAAACCTTTACGAGCTCCGTGAGTAGAAATAAAGTACTCCAAAACCGAAAGTCCTTCTTTAAAGTTAGAAAGAATTGGGTTTTCAATAATCTCACCACCCTTGGCTCCTGATTTTTGTGGTTTAGCCATCAATCCACGCATCCCTGAGAGCTGACGAATCTGCTCCTTTGAACCACGAGCCCCAGAATCAAGCATCATATAAACAGGGTTAAATCCCTGATCATCCTGAGCCAGCTCTTTCATCAAGGTATTGGTAAGATGCGAGTTAGCATGTGTCCAGATGTCAATAATCTGATTGTACCTCTCATTGTTGGTAATGAATCCCATGTTATAGTTATTCACCACTTCTTCAACTTCTTCGTTGGCCTTTTTAACCAATGACTCCTTAATTTCAGGAACCAACACATTACCTAGGTTAAACGACAATCCTCCTTTAAAAGCTGTTACAAAACCCAAGTTTTTAATATCATCAAGGAAACGAGCAGTTACATCAGTTCCCGTGACCTTCAAAATAGCTCCAATGATATCACGGAGCGCTTTTTTAGTCATTACAGAATTGATATAGCCGTATTCCTTAGGAACAAACTGATTAAATATCACACGGCCAACCGTGGTTTCTATCATATGATTGACAGGTACACCATCCACAACATCATCTACTTTTACATTAATGATCGCATGTAGATCTATGCGTTTTTCGTTGTAAGCAATGTTTACCTCTTCAGCGGAATAGAAACGCATGCCTTCTCCTTTTACATGATGTTCAGGAGTGCTCTTACGTGGTTTGGTTATATAATACAAACCTAATACCATGTCCTGAGAAGGAACAGTAATAGGAGCTCCATTGGCAGGATTTAAAATATTATGTGAAGCGAGCATCAAAATTTGAGCTTCCAAAACAGCAGCATTACCTAAAGGCACGTGAACAGCCATCTGGTCACCATCGAAGTCAGCGTTAAATGCAGTACAAACCAATGGGTGAAGCTGTATGGCCTTTCCTTCCACAAGTTTAGGTTGGAAAGCTTGGATACCTAAACGGTGCAAAGTAGGAGCACGGTTAAGCAAAATAGGATGACCTTTCAAGATATTTTCAAGAATATCCCAAACTACAGCATCTTTACGTTCCACAATTTTCTTTGCAGACTTAACGGTTTTTACAATACCCCGTTCAAGTAATTTCCTAATAATAAATGGTTTGAATAACTCAGCAGCCATTGCTTTAGGAATACCACACTCATTCAATTGAAGTTCAGGACCCACAACAATTACTGAACGACCTGAATAGTCGACACGTTTACCAAGTAAATTTTGACGGAAACGGCCTTGCTTTCCTTTCAAGCTATCGCTCAAGGATTTCAAAGGACGATTCGACTCCGTTTTTACAGCACTTGATTTACGCGAGTTATCGAACAATGAATCAACAGCTTCTTGAAGCATGCGTTTTTCATTCCGCATGATTACATCAGGAGCTTTTATTTCGATCAGTCGTTTCAACCTGTTGTTACGAATAATGACTCTACGGTATAAATCATTGAGGTCAGAAGTGGCAAAACGTCCACCATCGAGTGGCACCAGAGGGCGCAACTCAGGAGGAATAACGGGGACAATCTGAACAATCATCCATTCGGGTTTATTCTCAGCCCGGTTACGAGCATCACGGAACGACTCATACACCTGCAGACGCTTAAGGGCATCAGCTTTACGTTGTTGTGAAGTTTCCGTATTCGCTTTGTGACGCAGGTCAAATGACATTTTATCCAAATCGAGGCGAGCCAATAAATCATGTACGGCTTCGGCACCCATTTTGGCAATAAACTTATCAGGATGAGAATCATCTAAATGCTGATTATCTGGAGGCAATGTCTCCAAAACATCGAAATATTCTTCCTCTGTAAGGAAATCGAGATAAGAAATACCGGTCTCTGATTTGATACCAGGATTAATTACTACATAACGTTCATAGTAGATAATCATCTCCAGCTTCTTGGTTTGTAAACCAAGAAGTGAACCAATTTTATTGGGTAGGGATCTGAAAAACCAAATGTGCACCACGGGAACAACAAGTTGAATATGTCCCATGCGCTCGCGACGTACCTTTTTCTCAGTTACCTCAACACCACAACGATCGCAAACGATACCTTTATACCTGATTCGTTTGTATTTACCACAGTGACATTCGTAGTCTTTTACCGGACCAAAAATGCGTTCGCAAAACAAACCATCACGTTCAGGCTTGTATGTACGATAATTAATGGTTTCTGGTTTCAAAACTTCACCATGTGAACGATCGAGGATCGACTCGGGAGAAGCCAGACTAATGGTTATATTATTAAACGAACCCGGTATTTTGCTGTCTTTTCTGAAAGCCATATGTTTATATTATTTTTTTATCGTAATACAAAATGTTATTCGAAACTCAGTTCAAGTCCAAGTCCGCGCAATTCATGTACAAGTACATTAAACGATTCAGGCACATTAGGAATTGGCATAACTTCACCTTTTACAATGGCTTCGTATGCTTTTGCTCTACCCGTAACATCATCTGATTTTACAGTTAGAATTTCCTGAAGAATATTCGCAGCACCAAAAGCTTCAAGTGCCCAAACCTCCATTTCACCAAAACGCTGTCCACCAAACTGAGCTTTACCACCGAGGGGCTGCTGTGTAATAAGTGAATACGGGCCAATAGATCTGGCGTGCATTTTATCGTCCACCATATGGTGAAGTTTAAGCATATAGATATATCCTACGGTAGCAGGTTGATCAAAACGCTCTCCTGTTCCACCATCATAAAGATAGGTTGATCCATTTTCAGGCAAACCGGCTTTGGCCATATAATCATTGATTTCATCAATGTGTGCACCATCAAAAATAGGTGTGGCAAATTTTAATCCTAGTTTTTTACCTGCCCAGCCTAAAACAGTTTCGTAGATTTGTCCAAGGTTCATACGTGAAGGCACACCCAGTGGGTTCAATACTATGTCAACTGGAGTTCCATCTTCAAGAAAAGGCATATCCTCTTCACGAACTATTCGGGCAACAATACCTTTATTTCCGTGACGACCGGCCATTTTATCGCCTACTTTCAACTTACGTTTTTTGGCAATATATACCTTAGCCATCTGAACGATGCCATTGGGTAATTCATCACCAACAGAAGCTACAAATTGTTTGCGGTTATAAACCCCAAGCAGTTCTTTATATTTGATAATGAAATTATTGATTAAGACTTTTACCTGATCATTCTTTTCTTTATCTGTAGTCCATTTATCAGCATTAACCTCAATATAATCGATCCCCTGAAGAATTTTTTGAGTAAACTTAACTTTTGCAGCCACAACCATTTCACCAAAGTTATTGGTAACGCCTTGAGAGGTGCGCCCGCCAACCAACTGTGCTAATTTATCAATCAGTTTGGTTTTTAATTCAGCCAAGCTTTTGCTGTACTCACCTTCGAGAACGGCCAGAATTTCCTTCTCACGGCTTTTGGTTTTTTTATCTTTCACCGATCTGGAGAAAAGATTGTTCCCAATGACCACACCTTTCATTGATGGTGGTGCTTTAAGCGATGCATTTTTAACATCTCCGGCTTTATCGCCAAAAATAGCACGCAACAATTTCTCTTCCGGAGTTGGGTCACTTTCACCTTTGGGAGTAATCTTGCCAATCAAAATATCACCTTCATTTACCTCAGCACCAATACGGATTAAACCATCATCATTTAAGTCCTTGGTTGCTTCAGCACTTACGTTGGGAATATCATTGGTTAACTCTTCTATACCGCGTTTTGTATCACGAACATCTAGAGAAAATTCCTCAATATGCACAGAGGTAAAAATATCTTCTTTTACAATTTTCTCAGATATAACAATAGCATCCTCAAAGTTATAACCTTTCCAAGGCATAAATGCCACCATTAAGTTACGCCCTAGAGCAAGCTCGCCATCTTGTGTAGCGTAACCTTCGCAAAGTACCTGACCTTTCACCACTTGATCACCCTTACGTACAATGGGACGAAGGTTAATCGAAGTATTTTGGTTAGTACGTTGAAATTTCGTGAGGTAATATGTTTTCAAGTCATCATCGAAGCTTACCAATCGTTCGTCATCATCTCGCTCATAGCGGATTTTGATTTGTTCAGCATCAACATATTCAACAATACCAGTGCCTTCAGCATTAATCAACACACGTGAATCGCGCGCTACATTGCCTTCAATTCCGGTACCAACGATTGGGGATTCAGAGTTCAACAATGGAACTGCTTGACGCATCATGTTTGATCCCATCAAAGCACGGTTTGCATCATCATGTTCAAGAAAAGGAATTAGTGAAGCTGCAATGGAAGCAATCTGATTGGGAGCAATGTCTATAAGGTGTACTTCTTCTCGAGGTGTAATCGGGTAATCAGCTTGATAACGTACTTTTACCTTTTCGCGCACAAATTGTCCATCGTCAGCAATAAGCGTACTGGCCTGAGCTATAATTTTATCTTCCTCCTCTTCAGCACTCAGATAAATTGGGGCATGTGAATAATCGATTGATCCCTTTTCAACATTTCTATAAGGAGTTTCAATAAATCCTAAATGATTGATTTGGGCGTAAACACAAAGAGAAGATATCAGCCCAATATTCGGGCCTTCAGGAGTTTCAATAGTACACAACCTTCCATAGTGAGTATAATGAACATCTCGCACCTCAAAACCGGCACGCTCACGAGATAAACCACCAGGTCCCAAAGCAGAAATACGACGTTTGTGCGTAATTTCACTCAAAGGATTGGTTTGATCCATAAATTGAGACAACTGATTTGTACCAAAGAAAGAATTAATTACCGACGATAGAGTTTTTGCGTTAATAAGGTCCGTAGGAGTAAAAACTTCATTATCACGAACATTCATACGTTCACGTATGGTACGAGCCATACGAGCTAAACCCACACCAAACTGATTTGAAAGCTGCTCGCCTACTGTACGCACCCGACGGTTACTCAAGTGGTCGATATCATCAACAATAGTCTTATTATTGACCAATTTAATCAGGTACTTTATAATCAAGATAATATCCTCTTTGGTAAGCACCTTGGTATCCATTGAGGTATCTATATTCAATTTTTTATTAATACGATAACGGCCAACTTCACCTAAATCATAACGCTTGTCTGAGAAGAATAATTTTTCAAAAATTCCGCGAGCAGTCTCTTCATCAGGAGGAAGAGCATTACGCAATTGGAAATATATAAATTCCACCGCCTCTTTTTCAGAGTTAGTGGTATCTTTTTGCAAGGTATTAAAAATGATAGAGTAGTCAGCTAAACCAGGATCATCTTTGTGTAGCAGGATTGTTTTTACTCCGGCATCCACAATACGATCGATGTGATCGTTTTCCAGAATAGTTTCACGCTCGATAATAACATCATTACGTTCGATGGTTACTACTTCACCCGTATCTTCATCCACAAAATCTTCAAACCAAGAACGAACAACGCGGGCAGCTAATTTACGGCCAAGCACACGTTTCAATCCTGCTTTACTTACTTTTACTTCCTCCGCAAGATTAAATATCTCAAGGATATCTCTATCGGTTTCATATCCAATAGCACGAAGTAAGGTTGTAACCGGCATCTTCTTTTTACGGTCGATGTAGGCATACATTACATTATTTATATCAGTTGAGAACTCCATCCACGAACCCTTGAATGGGATAATACGTGCTGAGTACAACTGGGTTCCGTTGGCGTGGCGATGCTGGCCAAAAAATACTCCTGGTGAGCGGTGAAGCTGCGAAACAACTACACGTTCAGCGCCATTGACACAGAAGGTACCTTTAGGAGTCATGTACGGAATCATCCCCAGATAAACGTCCTGAACAATCGTTTCAAAATCCTCATGATCAGGGTCGGTACAATACAGTTTGAGTTTAGCCTTAAGAGGCACACTGTAGGTTAATCCGCGCTCGATAGCTTCTTCTAATGAATATCGGGGTGGATCTACAAAATAATCCAAAAATTCGAGCACAAAGTTGTTTCTCGCATCTGTAATTGGAAAATTTTCAGAAAAGACTTTAAAAAGTCCTTCGTTCCTGCGGTTTTCAGGATTGGTTTCCAATTGAAAAAAGTCTTGAAAAGACTTTAACTGAATATCTAAAAAATCAGGATAAGGCAGTTGATTTTTCGTCGATGCGAAACTAATTCTTCCGGTTTGTATTTCAGCCAAGACTAACGGTATTAAGTTATTACAAATTCTGGTTTTAAACCAGTAATATTGAAAGAATGATATATAAGAGCATATAGGCGCAAACCTCTACCCCAAATGGGGAAGAGGTAAGCGCCTTTAAGTGTAAAATTGAAGTGTTATTTTACTTCAACTTCAGCACCAGCTTCTTCAAGCTGAGCTTGCAAAGCGGTGGCCTCATCTTTAGTGATGCCTTCTTTAATTGCTTTTGGTGCGGAGTCAACTAATTCCTTAGCTTCTTTCAGTCCTAGACTGGTTAATTCTTTTACTAACTTAACTACAGCTAGTTTAGATTGTCCGGCGGCTTTAAGAATTACGTCGAAAGCAGTTTGCTCTTCTACTTCAGCTTCAGCTGCAGCTCCTGGAGCTGCAACAGCTACTGCAGCAGCTGCTGGTTCGATACCGTATTCTTCTTTAAGGATGGTAGCCAATTCGTTAACTTCTTTAACTGTAAGGTTTACCAGTTGTTCCGCAAATGCTTTTAAATCTGCCATTTTATTGAATTTTTTAATGTTCTATTAATAAATCTACTAAATAATACGCTTAATTGTCCTTTTCTGATAAGGTTTCCAGAATTCCGGATAGCTTTTGGCCACCAGACTGTAGTGCAGAAATTACATTTTTCGCAGGTGACTGCAGCAATGCAATAAGTTCGGCCACAAGTTCATTCTTAGATTTAATGGAGATAAGAAACTCAAGTTGATCATCCCCAATGTAAGCTGTTTCTTCAATAAAAGCAGCTTTAATCAAAGGGATTGTGGTTTTCTTTCTGTAATCCTTAATCATTTTAGCAGGAGCATTTCCTGCCTCACTGAACATAATAGCGGTTTGTCCTTTAAGTGCTACGTACAAATCGGAGAAATCTCTATCTACATTTTCCATAGCTTTACGAAGAAGGGTATTTTTAACAATCATCAATTTGATGTTGTTTTTAAAACTCAATCTCCTTAAGTTACTGGTTGCTTCTGCATTTAATGTAGAAACATCGGTAAGATAAAAATTATTATTCTCTTTCAACTGCTGCGTTAAAGACTCAATGAGTACTTTTTTATCTTCTTTTCTCATAGTTCGCGAATATTTAACCTGCAGTGGTTACTGATTTAACGTCAACTTTAACACCTGGACTCATAGTGCTCGAAAGGAAGATACTTTTTACGTAAACTCCTTTAGCCGAAGAAGGCTTCAATTTGATAATGGTTGAAATTAATTCAACAGCATTGTCAATAATCTGCTCATCTGTAAAGCTTAATTTTGCAACAGCCGAATGGATAATACCAAACTTATCAACCTTAAAGTCGATTTTACCAGCTTTTGCAGCTTTAACAGCAGCGCCAACCTCCATAGTTACAGTGCCTGTTTTAGGATTTGGCATCAAACCACGAGGGCCCAATATTCTTCCTAATGCACCAACTTTTGCCATAACACTGGGCATGGTAATTACCACGTCGACATCGGTCCAACCACCTTTAATTTTTTGAACATAATCGTCCAAACCTACATGGTCGGCCCCAGCCTCACGAGCTTCTTCCTCTTTGTCAGGTGTACATAATACGAGAACCCGTACCTCTTTACCCGTACCATGAGGTAGGGTTACAGATCCACGAACCATTTGGTTCGCTTTACGCGGGTCAACGCCTAGTCTAACGCTAACATCAACTGAAGGGTCGAATTTTGTATAAGAAATATTCTTTACAACCTCTACCGCTTCTGTTAAGGAGTGCTCTTTAGATTTGTCGAATTTGGCCAAGGCTTCCTTGTGTTTTCTAGTCAATTTTGCCATATTCTTCTCCTTTTTTTACAGATTAGTACTTAAACAGCGGAAGGAAATTCGCCTTTCACTCTCACACCCATACTTCTTGCTGTACCAGCTACCATTCTCATTCCAGATTCTACGGTGAAAGCATTTAAGTCTTTCATCTTACCTTCTGCAATTTCTTTTACTTGTTCCCAAGTAATGGTAGCTACCTTATCACGGTTTGGTTCGGATGAGCCTTTTTTCAATTTGGCCATTTCCATAATCTGAACCGCAACAGGGGGTGTTTTGATGATAAACTCAAATGATTTATCCTTATAAACAGTAATGATAACAGGTATAACCTTACCGGCTTGCTCCTGTGTACGCGCATTGAACTGTTTACAGAATTCCATTATGTTCACACCTTTGGCACCCAAAGCCGGACCTACTGGTGGAGAGGGATTTGCGGCCCCTCCCTTAATCTGTAGTTTAATTAATCCACTGATTTCTTTTGCCATTTTAAACCAACGTTTAAAATTTAAGATACGTTTACACTATTCCTTCTCCACTTGCATAAAGCCCAACTCCAAAGGAGTCTTACGACCGAAAATCTTAACCATTACTTTCAGCTTCTTCTTCTCCTCATTGATTTCTTCAATAACGCCGCTAAAACTATTAAAGGGGCCATCGATCACAGTGACAGTTTCTCCAACAATATAAGGTACATTAACTTCCTCACCTAATTCGGCGAGTTCATCAACCTTACCAAGGATACGTTTCACTTCAGAGGTTCTGATTGCTTCTGGTTCTCCATGCGCACCCAAAAAATTGAGTACATTGGGAACATTTTTAATGATGTGTGGAATTTCGCCCGAAAGCTCTGCTTCTATCAGGACATAACCAGGAAAATAGTTTCGCTCCTTGCTTACTTTTTTCCCTTTACGGATTTGATAGACTTTTTCAGTGGGAATGAGAACCTGTGAAATATAGTCCTGTAGATTGAGATTAATAATCTCACTCTCCAGATATTCTTTCACCTTTTTCTCTTTACCACTAATCGCTCTAACAACGTACCATTTTTTTCCTGATTGCTCGGTCATCATGCAGGTGTGTTGTGATTAGTTATAAACAGTTAATTATATAATAAATTGAACAGCATGTACTGTTAAAATTTACAAGTTAAAATAACCCATAAAATCTTTCCAATACGCTGGAAAACGTAATATCCATCAGATAAACCACAATTGCGATTATTAGGGAAGCAACGGACACTACGATTGCGCTGTTCTGCAGCTCACTCCAAGTTGGCCAGGACACTTTACGCATCCACTCCTCATAACTTTCTTTAAAATAGTTGCTGATACTGAACTTTGCCATTTGAGATGTTTTAATCTGCACGGGTGGTAGGAGTCGAACCCACAACCTACGGTTTTGGAGACCGCCACTCTACCAATTGAGCTACACCCGTGTGAGGTTAAAGCCAAGGATTTCTTTCGAACTGTCCCCGGCTTTTACCATTATTTATTTTTAACTGACCTTAGTCAAGAATTTCAGTTACCTGACCAGCACCAACAGTACGACCACCTTCACGAATAGCGAAGCGAAGACCTTTGTTCATGGCGATTTCCGAGATCAAGTGTACTTCTACAGTAAGGTTATCACCAGGCATTACCATTTCAACACCTTCTGGAAGCATAATCTCTCCAGTAACATCAGTTGTACGGAAGTAGAACTGAGGACGGTATTTATTGTGGAATGGAGTATGACGACCACCTTCTTCTTTTTTCAAGATATAAACTTCAGCTTTGATCTTTTTGTGAGGAGTAACACTACCTGGTTTGATAATAACCATACCACGTTTGATACTTTCCTTATCAACACCACGAAGTAATAAACCAGCATTGTCACCAGCTTGTCCTTCATCAAGAATTTTGCGGAACATTTCAACACCAGTTACAACTGATTTTAATTTTTCAGCACCCATACCAATGATGTCAACTGGATCTCCAGTGTGGATAATACCGGTTTCAATTCTACCAGTAGCAACGGTTCCACGACCTGTGATCGAGAATACATCCTCAACAGGCATCAAGAAAGGTTTGTCCTGATCACGCTCTGGAAGTGGAATCCACTCATCACAAGCAGCCATCAGTTCCTTCACTTTTTCAACCCATTTAGGTTCTTGGTTTAGAGCACCTAAAGCTGACCCTTGAATTACAGGTGTGTTATCACCATCAAATTCGTAGAAGCTAAGCAAATCTCTAATTTCCATTTCAACAAGCTCGAGCAACTCTTCGTCGTCAACCATGTCAACTTTATTCATAAAAACTACCAAACGAGGTACACCTACCTGACGAGCAAGCAAGATATGCTCACGTGTTTGAGGCATAGGACCATCAGTAGCAGCAACAACGATAATAGCACCGTCCATTTGAGCAGCACCAGTAACCATGTTCTTTACGTAGTCAGCGTGACCGGGACAGTCAACGTGAGCGTAGTGACGGTTAGCGGTTTGGTATTCTACGTGGGCAGTATTAATAGTAATACCCCTTTCTCTTTCTTCAGGAGCGTTGTCGATGGAGTCAAAAGACGCAAATTCAGCCAAACCATCACCCTGTAATGAAAGCGTAATAGCAGCTGTCAAAGTCGTTTTGCCGTGGTCAACGTGTCCAATTGTTCCAATATTTACGTGTGGTTTGGAACGGTCGAATTTTGCTTTAGCCATATCAAAAACTTATTTTAATTTAAATGAGATTCCTAATAATCTTCTTAATCTTTCCTAAGAAAAACAGAGCCGAGGATGAGAATTGAACTCATGACCTCTTCCTTACCAAGGAAGCGCTCTACCCCTGAGCTACCCCGGCAAAAATCGTGAGCGGGAAACCGGGCTCGAACCGGCCACCTACAGCTTGGAAGGCTGTCGCTCTACCAGATGAGCTACTCCCGCTTTTTGACGTTTACAGATAAGAATTTCTAACACAAATAAAAAAAATAAACACAACCAGAACCAAGTTCAGTCAAATCTTCTTCTTATTGGTTTTGGTTCTAAGCCATAAACCATGATCTTTGGTGGGGAGAGGAGGATTCGAACCTCCGAAGGCTGAGCCAACAGATTTACAGTCTGCCCCGTTTGACCGCTTCGGTATCTCCCCATATCAACACATTTTCGAACTGAGCCAGTAGAGGGATTCGAACCCCCGACCAGCTGATTACAAATCAGCTGCTCTGGCCAACTGAGCTATACTGGCATTACTCAATCTCGATAGTAACAATTCCGTGTTGTTATCTTGATCATCATTACTGTCTGAACTCTCTGCTAAAAAAAGCAGACCTCTGTTTCAAAAGGTCTGCAAAAATATATACTTTAGTTTTAACCACCAAAGAAATTCGAAAAAAAAATCAAATTATTTTTTAATTCTTCCTTTGTGTTTCTCTAACTGCTTCTTTAGCGCGTCAATAGCGGTATCTGTAGCTTCCTCAAATGTTTTACTTTGTTTCTTCGCATACAGGTCATATCCCGGAATTTGCAGTCTTATCTCTGCAATCTTGTTCTCTTTCGTCTCAGCTTTGTCTAATTTTAGGGTAACATCTGATCCGATGACGCCTTCAAAAAGGCCGGAAAGCTTCTCAACTTTCTTTTCGATGAAGCTTTCAAGTTTAGTGTCGGTTTTAAAATGAACCGAGGTGATGTTTACTTTCATACGCATTCCTCCATTATTTAAGTTTCGCCCTTGGATGGGCTTCGTGATAAATAGTTTTTAACTGTGCTATGGTACTATGGGTATACACCTGAGTTGCTGCCAGGCTAGCATGCCCCAGTAGCTCCTTGATGGTGTTCAGGTCAGCACCCCTGCTTAACATATGTGTGGCAAAACTATGCCTAAGCACATGGGGACTCTTTCGTTTGGATGTTGTATTGACCAAAAACGCCTGCGTTATTCGATAGATAAGCTCAGGATAGGCCTTCATTCCTTTATCCGTTACTATCAGATTGTCGGTACTATGTTCGAGACAGGTCCTTTTCATCTCCAAATAAAGCATTAGTTGCTCCTCCATCTGTTTTGATAACGGGATTAACCTTTCTTTATTTCTTTTGCCAAGGACTTTTAAACATGAATTTTCAAAATCTATGGATGATTCGCGCAAACCCAACAACTCACTTCTTCGCATTCCCGTACTATAAAGCAACTCTATGACCAAATGATCACGACAAAGGGAAAAATCCTGCCCTCTGGCAGGCTCTTGATCAAGGGCTGCAGAAAGTTGTTCTTCATCAACATAAACAGGTAATCGCTTGGGTGTTTTTAACGAGGGAACGGCTTTTGCCGGATTTGCATTAACAAGACCTTGTTTAAGCAGGTAGTTATAAAATGATTTAAGAGTGCTTATTTTACGATTTACAGATGATGGGGAAAATGCTTCTTCAAGCAGGAAAATAACCCAGGAGCGAATCATATCGCGTGTGACTTCTATCGGGTTACTCAAATCATAATGAGTATCGAGAAATGAGCAGAAATTATCCAGATCAGTTTGATAAGCAGTTATCGTATGTGAGGAACAACGCTTTTCAGACTTCAAATATTGGATAAACCGATCGATAATCATATGGATAAAAAAAGAAGAAACTCTGAACCAAAGATAAATTAATTTATCTAAGATTCAAAGTTTCTTCAATTAATTTTCCCTAACTTGGGTTTACAAACCCATATCAGCTTGACGGAGCGATTGAACGTAAATTGCTTTGAGTTTTTGTTCACGATTGACGACGGAAGGTTTATCGAAGCGCTGACGGGCACGTAGCTCACGCATAGTACCTGTTTTTTCAAATTTACGTTTGTAACGTTTTAGGGCTCTGTCGATGTTTTCACCCTCTTTAACAGGAATGATAATCATAACTAATACCTTACTTTCTTTTTTAATTAATAATATAAATTTAGGGGCTGCAAAGATATAAATATTTTCAGAATGAGCTAACTATCTAATTATTTTGATAAAACTTATCTCTTATCCAATATTAATGAACTAAAAATAGTAGGTAATATCCAACATGAACCGATGTCCACTTATCGATTTTACATCATTTACAAGTCCATCCGAGTAGCTAACACTTCCATATTGTGCTTGATTCAATTCATATTCAAAACCCAATCGAAGATTATTAACCGTATAGAATACGGTAGGCATCAACCTCAATAAAACATTTATATCAGCGCCACGAGACCATATCATGCTATCCTTAAGCAATGGATCACTCGATCCTAAGTTTTGATAATAACCTGCAAAAAATCCAAACTTGAGTTGATTACCATAAATTACATTTGCCCATGTATATATTCCGCTAAGCGGCGTATAGGTTTCCGCTCCAGTAAGCGAATCGTACCCTGACACTCCATATCCTCCATTCATTAACACATCATACATATTCTGACCGTACATGGCTGAGAATTTAGCTTCCAACTTATCCTTTTTATACTTCGAGAACAATTTAACACTGTAGGTGGTTAATGTTTCGGTAGCTTTATATGTTCCTTCGGTTCCTACAGTGGTGGTTCGTGGTTTAATGGTTTTTACATCTCCAATTACCCCTATCAAAAAGTGATTTTGCACAAACTCGCTTTGCAAGGCGAATTCAGGAATCACCGCATTACGCATGTATTGGGGACTTTTCCCAAGAGGACCACTGCTGGCATAATCCATTTGGGAAATGAGCGCTCCCAAAAAGTGAAATTGACCAGCTTTGTGGGTTAATCGGATTTGTGGTGTACGACTAAAGGGCTGAAAAGGTGCTCCGGTAGCAATCCCAAGTGTCGTAGGAAAACAATCTGTTGCAAACAATGGATGCCAGGTTTGTCCTGCTAAAAGTGAAGTTTTGTCCCAATCTAATTTAACATAAGCGTGTCGGAAACGCATCGTGGTAGCACCGGAGACCAATGTAAAATCAGCTTCTATTTTGCCTCCCAATTTGGCTCCCAGCACCTCAGCACCAAAAAAAGATACTCCAATGCGCGAGGCCATCGACAACATGGTCAATGAGGGGTTGTCGTATATATCTACTCCATTCTCAATCATTTCATTTTTTGGATAAAACAAAAACAACCCATCAACAGCTGCCACATTTTCGCGTGAATCGTAAAACATATTGTAATTGACAAAACCGCTAACTTTAATCTTCAGTTTATTTTTCTCCTCCTGAGAAAATAGACTCACCGTCAACAAGATAACAACAAATAAGAGCATTCCTCTTTTCATAACTTTTTGGTTTAATGGGCGGCAAAAGTAGTGAATCGTCCGGGCTATATCATTAGAATGCCTCATTTTGAGATAGTTTAAACTTCTTCTAAACTATTTTCAGTTTTTCAAACAACTAAAAACCATAGATTTGTTTCAAACTTTCAGCAAACAAATAAAAATGAAACATTCCCGATTGATTCTCCTGCTAACGGTGGTTGTTTTGCATGGATTTTCGCAATTTGTCAAGGCACAAGACTCGCTGAATATCCGCATAAAAACAGATTCCATTGTTGATTGGGCAAACACAAAAGCATCTTTACAACTAAATCATGAACAAATACAAAGACTACCTTTTCGGCAAATGACAGCCTTTGGTGTGCTTGCCCCGTCGGCATATCAGTTGAAGGGTAAAACTACCTATTATTACGGTGTTGGTTCATCCGGAAACAACTATTTCATTGATGGGATGCAACTCAGTGACGTTTCGGAATTTCCGACCCGAATCATGGAAACCTATGAATTATATACGCGACAAGCACCCATTCAGATGGGATTTAATATCGGGGGAATAACAGCCATAGAAACCTTAAACAATCAGGAGTTTTCAGCACAAGTGGATGTAAATACCGACCAGACATATAGCATGAGCGGCATTAACGGGCAACTTTTTATTAATATTCCCTTTGCAGGGAAAAACAAAAACACCGACAAAGCCTATCCGACCTTGCTGATTTCAGGAAAATACGCCATGACGAACAACACCGATCCTGTTTGGAAGAAAACACAGCAGTTAAATGATGAGACGTTATCATTTTTACAAGAAAATCCGCTGCGACCCAGCGGAACTGGACGAGGAACCTATTTAAATCCTGAATTTGTTTCTTCGGATGATTTTATTGATCAAAAAGTGCCTGAAAAAAGTGGCCGAACAGGATTTTATCCATACGTAAAACTGAGTTTACCGATAACCCAAAATAGCAGTCTGTTGATTGGGAATTATTCCGTAATTGAAGAAACGCAGGTATACAATCACGACAATTCCATGTTTAACAGTTCCAAGAATGCCATTAAAACCCAACGCAATTTCGATAGTTTTATTCGTTGGAATCATTCATTGGATCTTGCAAATGATATTAAAATAGCCTACAACATCAACCTACAATACGCCAATCATCACCAACAAATTGAAGATCCTGATCATGGGAAAAACTTCTTCGATTATGGATATATAGGAAAATTCACCACCTATAAAATGCCCACCTTCGAAATAGGAAGCGTGGTTATCGACAGCATGCATTATAACAACATTTATATCCTCAACTCATGGAATTACGACACGCTGGTCACCTTTGAGCCATCGGATATAAATCCATACTTAGCAGCTTATACCTGCAATTATTATGCATTCTACGAAGATCAACCAGTTGGACATTTTGAGAACTTAAACCAAATCTGGTTGGGAGGCGGGTTGGTCAATGGTTCCGATGTTGCGCCGGTATATGGCTTGTACAATAGTCTCGGCACCTCAACTTCTGGATACAGCGAATCAAGCTATGAAAAATTCAGGGTATCATTTAATTTGCATGCCGATATAAAAGGGAACCACCTAAGCTTTGGAGGAGAATACAATCGGGAGAACCGCAGCAACTATTCCCTGAACCCCAATCAACTGTGGCGATTTATGGATGGAGTAACCAATTTTCACCTTCACCAGCTTGACCTGTCAGATCCGCAGCTCATTTCCCATGACGGCCATGCTGATACAGTAATCTACTATCCTAAGTACGATGCTTCTTCTCAGATTGATTTTGACAAAAAGCTGCGCATCGCACTGGGATTACCCGTTGATGGCCTTGATTTTATTATGATCAACAGCTACGACAAACAAAACAACACCATTCAGTATTACGATAAAAATGGAGTTATGCATTCCATGAATACACCTGACAACCTGCTGTCTTTGGATTTATTTTCAGCAGACGAATTATTCAATGATGGCAATTCTTTGGTAAGTTATAGCGGGTATGACTATCTGGGCAACAAAACTAAAACCGATAACCCGTACTCATTTTTCGACGATTTTACTACGGAGGCCCAAAAACCAAAATATTGGGCTGCTTACGTCCAAGACGAATTCCAATTTGAAAATCTGAGGATAAAAGTTGGGCTTAGGGTAAATGTATATGATGCCAACAGACCGGTATTGAAGGATCCGTACTCGCTGTTTTCTATCAACGATGTAAGAAAAGCATTAACCTTGGAGGAGATTTCAATGAATGTACCATCCAATATCACCAACGGCCATTTGGTTTATGTAGATAAAGTTAAGGACCCAACAAGAGTTACAGGTTATCGAAATGGGGACACATGGTACAATGCCGACGGAATCGAAATATCTGACCCAACCATTTTGGATGTGGGAAGTGGCATTTCACCCTATCTGGAAAACCAGGAAATAAACAGAGTTAGTGATAAAAATTGGACTCCCGGCATGACCTTTAAGGACAACACCAAATCAGTGAGTATTTTACCACAGTTGAGCATTGACTACACACTGATTGATCGTGTAAATTTTTATGCAAATTACAGTTCGTTTACCCAAAACCCGCAATACAACAACGAATTTAAACCCGAACAATACTATTACTGGAGTCAATATGCCGGCACCCAACTTATCACCAACCCAAACCTGAAACCGATGCAGGCCAACAAATTCTTTACAGGTGTAAAGGGCAGAATATGGAAATACCTGATAGCCGACATTTCATATATGAATATTTCTATTGACAATTACGTACAACTGACCAGATATGAAGCTGCTTATCCCACTTCCTATTTGTCTGTTGGAAATGCAAATTATACTATTATTATTAATGGCTTTGAAACTGGCCTGAAATGGGCAAATCCTAATAATTCAGGAATAAGCGGAAGCATCAGTATGACCAAATTATATCCAAAAAAGATTAATAAACGCTATTATCAATTACTATTTAGCGAATTGATTCTCAATGCCAATCTGGGATATCGATTTGCCAACCGAATTAGCTATACAGGCCCTTCGTGGGGTAACAATGTCTTTTTACATGGCCTTTCAGCCAATATTTATTACCAGTTTCGAAAGGGTTTGCCATATTACAAAACGAGAAATGGAGGTTACTTATATGAGGGAATCGGACAAACGCCGAATGTCAATTTGTTCAATCTAAATATTCAAAAAGATTTTGCGATTGGAAACAAATCATTCTTAAACATTTATCTTACCATCGAAAACTTATTCAATTTCCAAAACGTATTCGAAGTCTATTCCGACACAGGTTTGGATGACGACGACGGTTTTTTGACAGATCCAGGTAACCAAAATCTCATCAATAACCAACTCAACCCCGATTCATACAGATTGCTCTACCAACTGCATTTGTATGATCCCTCCTATTATGATATCCCCCGCATTTGGAGAATTGGCATCGTATTGAAATATTAAGGCACAAAAAAAGCGACCAAACTACCTTTAATAGTTTGGCCGCCTTATTATGAGGAAACACTTTTTGCTTACTCCTCCCCTTTCAGGTTTTTATAGAGAAAATCGGTCATTTTTTTAAACAAATGGTAACGGGTATTTCCGCCGTAAATTCCATGATTTTTATTGGGATACAACATCAAATCGAATTGCTTATCGGCAGCCACCAAAGCATTCACCAAATCCATGGTGTTTTGAGGATGTACGTTGTCGTCGGCACCACCATGTACCAGCAAATAATGTCCTTTGAGCTTTTCCACATGGTTAATGGGAGAGTTGTTGTCGTAACCATCAGGATTGTCCTGTGGCTTTTGCATAAAACGCTCGGTATAGATGTTATCGTAATAACGCCAATTGGTTACCGGAGCCACCGCGATTGCTGTACTGAAATAATCGGCTCCCTGGAACAAGGCATTGCTGGCCATAAAACCGCCATAACTCCAACCAAAAATACCTATCCTGTCCTTATCAACATAAGGCAAAGTAGCCATATACTTAGCTGTTTCGATGTAATCCAGCGTTTCGTATTTACCCAATTCTTTATAGGTCATTTTCTTGAACACTTCGCCACGAGCGCCTGTACCGCGGTTATCCACCGAGATCACCATAATACCATTTTCAGCCAACATCTGAAACCACATCAGGTTAAAACCGCCCCAACTATTGGTTACTTCCTGCGATCCGGGACCACCATATATACTAAGCAGTACAGGATATTTTTTCTCAGGATTGAAATTGGCAGGTAATATTCTCCAGGCATTCAAATCAACTTGTTCACCAGAAGGCAAAGTAATGTCGGGAGAAGTAAAAGTGAAAAACTCTACCGGACTAATCTGATAATCTCTAAGTTTAGCTACCAGTGATTTGTTATCTTCAAGAACGCGTACTTGTTTTCCATCTGCCTGATTAACTGTATATACAGGGGGCGTGTTGGCATCCGACCAGGTATTGATAAAATAATCAAAATTGCTGCTAAAATTGGCACTGTTTGTTCCCACAGTTTCACTAATCAGCTTTTTCTTTCCTTTCAGATTAACTTCATACACATCGCGGTCCATGGGAGAACGCTCAGCCGACTGAAAATAAATTTTCTTTTTTTCGGCATCGTAGCCATACATACTGGTTACATCCCAATTTCCGGAAGTCAGTTGTCGTATCAGTTTTCCATCTATACCATAATAATATAGGTGATTGAATCCGCTTTTTTCAGATGACAGAATAAAGTATTTGCCATCTGGAGTAAAAGTCAAATCATCGGTAATATCAATATAGTATGGATTGTCCTCGGTATAAATCACAGAAGAGGAACCTGTTGCGGCATCAGCCACAATAATATCCAAGTGATTTTGCAAACGATTCAAGCGTTGAACCGCCAATTTTGTTGCATCAGCAGTCCATTTGATGCGGGGAATGTATTGATCGGTTTCTGCACCCACATCTACTTTAACAGCCTTACCAGCAGCCATATCATAAATATAGATATCCACCAGCGAATTGTCCTCGCCAGCCTTAGGATATTTATAGGTATCTTGTTCAGGATAAAGCTCGCCGTAATAAGTTAGGGTGTATTCCTTTACACGACTTTCATCGAAGCGGTAGTAAGCAATGTATTTTCCATCGGGTGACCAGAAAAAAGCTTTGGTAAAACCAAACTCCTCTTCGTACACCCAATCGCAGGTTCCGTTGATGATGCCGTTATGGCTACCATCGGTGGTAATTTGCTTTTCGATTCCCGAAGCCATGTCCTTTACAAACAGGTTGTTTTCGCGTACAAAAGCAATTTGATCACCTTGTGGAGAAAAATCAGCCAAGCGTTGCTTCCCATCTTTAGATAGTTTTTCAAGCTTCTTGCTTTTGGTATCAAACACAAAAAACTCAGCTTTTGAAGAATGTCGGTATATGGCTTCTTCTTCGGTTGGAATCAAAAACAAGGATTCATCCTCACTCATGGTAAAACCTGACAAACGCAATGGAAGCGTATCGCCTTTGGGGATTAGATCCGAGGCATTCACCAATGTAGTGATGGAATCACCCGATTTATAATCGTACACCACTACAGAACCTTTAGTAATGCGTGTGAATTCTTTTCCGTTCTTCAACGAATTAATACCATAAACTCCCCTGGGATAAAAGGAATAGGTTTTCCAGATTTGATCGAGGGAGATGGTTTTCAGGGTGTCCGGGGTTTGGGCAAAAATGGCCATTGTTATAAACAAACCAGCCAAAATCATAGAAATTTTTTTCATTATGAACTTTTTTGTGCGTGCTACAATTGTTATACAAAATTAAAGGCCAAAGATATAAAATTGGTTGGAGGCCATGAAGCAAGATACTACTTTTAGCATGAGGCTTTGCTCTCAACCAAATCTTGCACCATCATGTTATAAAACAAACCTTTCTTAACATATGATAAGTCGTATTAAGCCATATACAAATATATTTGAGGATCTTACCACTAAACTCCATTCATGAAACACATGCTCTACCTCAATACGCTATTAATTAGCCTAATATTAACCGCCCTCACCAGTTGTAAAAGTGAAACCACCCCAAACCCAGTCACCTATTTCCCTGTATTGGAGGTCTCCGGCAGCCATTACGAAATAGGTAAGGCCGTAGGTGAAACGTTTCAATATCAGATTACAGAAGCCTTTAACCGCAGCGAAGAAATGTATTCACATCTGAAGGAATTTATCGACCAGGATACAATGCTGTACTATCATTCATTTCTCGATAAAGTACAAAATACTTATCCTCAGTTTATTGAAGAACTTCAGGGCATGGCAGACGGATCCGGGCTCCCGTTTAAGAAATTTATAATCTACAGTACCTTTTCTGAATACGTTGCCTTGCTTCAAAGTCCGGCAGTTAAAAACATTATTGGCTGCTCCTCGGTGAGTTATTCCGAAAACGGGCAACTTTTTCTGGCGCATAACGAAGATGGGCAACCAATGTTCCACGACATCATGTTTATTGTGAAAGCCCATCCAACGGACAAACCTTCTTTTACTAGCTTTTGCTACCCAGGCATGGTGATGGGTGTAGCACCTTCGATGAACAACGAAGGCATTTTTTACAGCGGTAATTACATTACCGGCAAAGAGGTGACTATTGGAGGAATCCCCAATTCATTTGTTCAACGATCGCTGATGGAAGCCACTAATTTGGATGAGGTCATTGCAAAAGCTACCATTTCCGACAGAGCATACTGCTACCATGTCAATATTGCTTCCGCAGTAGACCAAAAAATTGTCAGCATTGAGGTTGCTCCTTCCAAATTTTATCTTCAGGAAGTGGACGGATGGTTTGTACATACCAATCATTTCTTTCAACCCGGAATGGATAGTTTATGCTTTGATGACCCAAACTCACTATCAAGATACCAAGTGCTTACTTCCCTGGTTGATGGGGAAAGTACCAAATCCACCACGATTGAAGGCAACACGCTAACCGAATTTTTATCAAGTCATGAAAACGCCCCTGATTCACCTTGTGCCCATGGAGTAAGTAACGGGATTACCGGACAAACGTTGGGAAGCACCCTCTTTGACATCAATGCTCAGACCTGGCGAATCTCCTACAACAATCCATGTGAAAAGAAATTTCAAATAACTGGTTTTTAATCCATTAAAAAAATAGAACAATGAAATATTTATTTACAGCTGCACTTTTATTGGTCATCAGCCTATCCATTACCTTATCATGCACAAAAAAAGATGATGGTCCTGATCCTGCCATACAGTCAAACATTGATGCCGCAGTAACCGCCACCAGATTAGGCGTGGAAACCAAAATAGGAAAAGCCATTCCTACGTTAAACATATACATTCAAACCCCTGAAGGATCCTGGTTTTCGAGTTCTGCCGGTGAAGGCTATCAATCGATTACAGCCGACACCTACTTTCGATTTGCCAGCAATACCAAGAATTTCACTTCTGCCTCCATATTAAACATGCAGGAAGACGGGTGGGTGGATCTGGATGATAAAATTACGGATCTCATACCGGGAAGTGACATTCCCTATGTACCTGAAACCGACAGCTGGAACATCCCTTACAAAAACCAGATCACCATCAAAATGTTACTCAATCACAGCGCAGGTGTTTATGATGTAGACAACGATTCGGTTCCTGGCTACGCTCCTTATTCCTACACAGCGGTAACCCAGTATTTTGAACCCGACCACCAATTTACTGCGGAAGAAATGGTTAACCAAGTCACTATCAACCAGCTTTCCTATTTTGAACCCGGAACAGGGCAGCATTACAGCAATACCGGATATGCCATTGCCGGGGAAATTGTGGGCAGAATCTATTCTTTCCATGCAGGCACAGACAAGCATCTTACCGATTATCTATACGATTACATTGTTGGTGGTTCTAGTCCGGTTCCTCTTGACATTTATTTCCCCTACCTTGCATCTGATCAGGATTTACCCTCGCCTTATTCCTGTGGGTATGAACTGGTGTCGGCAACTGAATTGAATGAAATTTGCAGTCATAACATGAGTGCTCAGGTAGCCGAAGGAAACGGCTATACAACCATGAAAAACCTGAACGCCTACATCCGTACTCTCATGAAAGGAGAGAATGTGCTCTCCATGGCATCGATAGAAATGATGAAACACGATGTTTCCACAGCAAGCCCCACCTATGGTCTGGGCTGCTTTTATTCAGAAAACTTGGGTTATGGTCACAATGGAGCACGTATTGGAAATATGAGTTTGATGATGTACGATCCGGAACTTGATATTTCACTCATCACCTACATCAGTGCAATTGATGAGGTGGATTTTATGGAAACCTATTACGCCATTACCGATGTAGCGTATGCAGTAAGAGAAGCGATGGGTTATCCCGGGAAACCACAGTAAGTTTTCGAATTTAAATAAAACCCAAAAATTATTATCATGAAAACCAGATCGTTCATATTATTTTTCGTCCTGTTTGGAATAGGCTTTCTTACAGTTGTCAGTCAATATTCCTGCAACAAAAAAACTGATACAGTTATTATTCCTGACAGCACCTATTCAGAAAAACTAGTTGCAGCCCTGCGGGTAGTAATTGCTGATAACAATGTCCCCGGTGCAACTGTTTACATTCAGAATTCTGAAGGTGAGGTATGTAATGCAGGCCTGGGACTTGCTGATGTGGAAAATACAATCGCCATGCGGGCCGACACAAAAGTTCGTGTCGCAAGTATTTCTAAAACCTTTTTGGCAACAGTAGTACTTCAACTGTGGGAGGAGAACAAACTTGATATCGACCACCTGATGAGTCAATATCTTCCTGATTCAATCGTCGGAATGTTTCCTTATGGCAACGATGTAACACTCCGGCAACTTCTTAACATGACATCTGGAATTTATGATTTTGAAGATATGGAGTTTATTTACATGCTGTTAGATGATCCTCTCTATCCATGGACACCCTATGAACTACTGTATCATGCAGTTCATTCATCTTCAAGTCAACATGAAGAACCGGGAATAGAATTCCATTACACCAACACAAATTACATACTACTGGCTATGATAGTGGAGGAAGTTACCAATATTAGTATGGAACAAAATATTAGAAACAGGGTACTTACCCCTTTGAATTTGAACAATACTTATTGCGGCAGTGAAAATATTCCTCAGGAAAATTATGCCAAAGGTTATCAGCAACTTGATGAAACAAACATCTTTATTGCAAGCGACCAAACTCTGTCTTTGAATTTTGAATGGGCACATGGTCAAATAGTATCAACCGTTCAAGATTTGAATGTGTTTTTTAATGCATTAATGGACTGTGAACTTTATGCGGAAAAGGCAACACTTAATGCTATGAATGCTTTCACTCCATTGTCGGATTATGGTTATGGTTTGGGATTAGATAATTTAAAAATATTAAATAGTGTTGGGCATAATGGTTCTACTGTTGGATTTATTTCCTTCGCTTATATTAATCCTGATGACAACAGCGCTATTATTTTTTCCTGTAATTCAGGCAATATGGAAATAATGAATGCGATGCTTAAAGAGATAATAAAATTCATGTAGTTATTAATATCTTAAAGAAAATCTATGAAATAGCCATGAGAAATAAAATCACACCAACCGGAATGATTATTTTATGGCTATTCAATCTGACCAAATTAATAAAAAGAAAAAAAATAAACAGATGAAAACTATTACATTAAATTTAATTTTAGTACTCATAGCATTTTTTATTTCAACTATGATTTCGGGACAGATTGTATCAAATAATGATATTGTCGTAGAGAATAATAATTCAATAGATGATCAGGTAACGGGGATTGAGCAGAACACTAATTTAGAAACTAATCTTCTGGCAAATATGAGCCGCGAGTTAATTCAATTAGTTGACTCAGTGCTAACGTTCCAATATCTGAGTGAAACAGATTCTGTACCAACTTCAAAAACGATCAATACCTTTAACGAGTATAATCAGGTTGGAAGATTGTAATCCAATAGTATTTAGCAGTTTAAAAAATAAATCACAAAATATGATTTCATCAGATGCATTGATACTGATAAATCAAAAAATTAAAAAATTGATACAGATGAGAAAACAATTTGCAACCACCCTAATAGTAATCCTGGCCATCTCCTTTTTTGTGTTTTCATGCAAAAAAAATGAAAACGCCCCTTCATCTTCTGAAAAAATAGAGAATTCCATAAAAATGGTATTTGATTCAATCATTGCAAATACCCATGTACCAGGGTTGGTTGCCGGTATCTGGGCACCGAATGAAGGGATTGATTTTGTGTATGCTGCCGGAGTATCAAATATTGAAACAAATGCTCCCATGGATGCTGAAATGATTTTCAGAATTGGAAGTAATACAAAAACTATGACAATTACTGTACTACTACAACTTGTTGACGAGGGGCTAATTTCTCTTGATGATAAACTTTCGGATTATTTACCTGATTTTCCAAGAGCAAATGAAGTAACAATTGAAATGTTAACGAATATGAGGAGTGGAATTTTCAATTATTCAGAAGACGAAGAATTTATGGGAATTCTAATGGTAAATCCTAATCACATATTCACACTTGAAGATATTATAAATTTCGCATCAGGAAAAGAGTATTATTTTGATCCTGGAACTGGCTTTCATTATTCAAATACAAATACTTTTATTATCGCTCAGATAATTGAAAATATTACAGGAAAATCAACTGAAGAAAATATAACAAATCGATTGTTAGAACCTCTAAATTTAATAAGCACAAAATATCTCACTTCCGGTATTGAATTGCCTGGTTATCATGGTAAAGCATATTATACTGGTGACTATGACCCAGGAATGCCGGAATGCAGCGAGTTATTTGATATTTCCTGGGCAGGTCCTGCTGGAAGTGCCATTTCAACTATTTTCGAACTTAAACAATATGTAATAGCAATAACAGAAGGAAATTATTTATCAGAGCAATTGCAAACTCAAAGAATGAACAGCATGCATGCTATTAGTACAGTTTCATATGGAATTGGGTTATTGGAGTACAAAGGGTTTTATGGTCATAATGGAGCATTGCCCGGATTTACATCACTAATGGTACATTCACCTGAAAATAATTGCACGATAATAATTTGGTATAATTGTCAACTTGAAGAGGAATCAACACCTATGGATATATTACCTAATATCTCAAAAATAATTTATCCTAACATATAACTATTTCAAGTAAATACCTAACTATAAATATATTAAAAACTGTCTAAACTTTGTTTTTCCTAAAGAGAAAATTTGGACAGTTTTTAAAATTGGAGGTAAGATCTCAGATACTATTGAACCTTATTTGGTCAAGGATGCAATTATAAAGCAAATAGATATCGTTAATATCGATTTTTAATACAATGATGTTATTTAATACTAAAGCCATGAAAAAATTTACATTAGTTCTATTTCTGGTAGTTTCAACACAACTTATCGGGCAGGTTATAAAGGTTTCACCACCTGATAGCAGATCACAATTTGATTACAGCTCGTTATCATGGATTGATGCATACGACTCAATGCATACCACACTTGAATTGAGATATCCTTATACTCAATGGAAAGCCATTGATTGGGATTCAAAAAACTCAAAAACAAGGCCGCTAATTATTGAGGCTCAAAATGCCAACGATTCGGTTTTATTCATTAAAGAGCTGGTCGAATATTTGTATGATGTACCCGACGGACATATTTTGATTTCAGGTAATCTAGCTAAATTCAAGAATGGTTATATTAATGGTAGTTACGGTTTTAACATGATCCCATTAGATGATGGATCGGTAGTCGTTTCATACATACCCCAAGAAAGCCCGGCCTGGGAGGCGGGATTGCGAACCGGCGATAAAATTCTGAAATGGAATGGAATTCATATCGACTCTGTAGGAAATCTTGAACTTCTTAATTATCCCAGAAACTACTCCACTGACGAAGGAAGGACATTCAGCAAGTATCTGATGCTTAGCAGGGATTCCATTGGAGTCAACTCGACAATTACATTTCAGAATAATACTTCAAAGCAGGAAAATACAATTTCACTTGTTGCTTTCGACGACGAACTGGAATTATATTTTGTAGGATTTTATAATACTGGAAAGCCACTAGATTTTGATTCATTGGTACAATATAAAATTATTGAAAACAACATTGGCTACCTATTTATTGGGGCTGAGATGGCACAAGGCGAAACTCCTGAAGAAATAATTCAGTACCCTGATTTCATAAAGGTAAAGGACGCCATTGCCTTTTTTAATGATAACAATGTAGATAAGTTGATTGTAGATCTCAGGTTTAATTTAGGAGGCAACGATCTTCAGGCCGCAGTTACTATGGGCTTATTTTATGAACAGGCCTCTTTTTATGAGTATATAACGGCTTCGTACGATGATGATTATGAAGTTATTTATGAGTTGATGACAGAACCACTAACACCCCTATTCAATGGTGAAATTGCCGTTATAGTAGACCCAAACTGCGTGAGTACCGGAGAAGGATTGGCTATGATGTTTCAACGGTTAGATAATGCCCAGATAATTTCTCACTGGGGAACCAATGGCGCATTTGGCATGGTTGATTATGATCCAATTTTGATGCCCGGAAGCCTCCAAATCATGTTTCCACAAGCCATGTCGCTCAATGAAAACCACATTATTCAACTCGATTCCGATTCTACCCTTGTTGGTGGCGTAATTCCTGATATTATAGTACCCAACAATGTTGATAATATTAAAAAGCAATGGGAACAAGGGATTGATGTCCAGATGGAATATGCAATGAGCACGCTACTGGACATAGATTATTTTCAGGAAAAATCGGCTTATACATTGTATCCGAACCCTTGTAAAAGTGCAGTTAGTATCAGGTTCTCAAAACCACTCGTAAGTAATGGAACTTTTTGTCTTTTTGATTTAAATGGAAATCTGGTTCTTCAGGAAAATATGGCCTCCGGAGGTACAGATTATGCAATTGAGTTGAGAAAAGTAAAATCGGGCATTTTTTTCTACGAATTAACAACGAAGACTAATAAATATCGGGATATAGTTATAATATGTAAGTAGTTAACTCTTGTAGATTAAAGTATTTGTTTGTTTGTTTTAGATCTTTCATTCATTATAAGAAATCTTCCTATTGTAAGCATAAAAACATGATTAATAATTTTTTTCATATATTTGATCCAATCAAATACTTGTGTAAACGCAGTATGAAAAAATTATACCTGAATCAAATTCGCGGTTTCATCAACAGCATCGCACCAATAACTGATCAGGACTGGCATCTTTTTGAAAAACGGTTGATTTATAAAGAATTTTCAAAAAATGAAATACTGCTGTATGCTGGAGATGTTGAGCAATATATTTATTTCATGACAGAGGGAATAACACGCATTTTTCAACATAAGAATGATACTGAATACACCCTCCGATTTAACTTCCCAATATCCACTTTTAATTCTTATGTATCCTTTATCAGTCAAACCCCATCGCTAATTAGTGTGGAAACATTAACCAACATTAAAGCGTTCAGGATGTCGTACCAAAACATGCAAAGTCTTTACGATGAATCGAAAAATGCAGAAAGGGTCGGAAGAAAAATGATCGAGCTGATATATATGCAACGAGAGATGAAAGAATTGCAGATGCACAGCCGCACAGCTGAGGATTATTACTGCGACCTATTAAAGACAAGCAAGGAACTGATACAACAAATCCCACAAAAATATTTGGCTTCTTATTTGGGTATTACTCCTGAAAGTTTGAGTAGAATTCGGAAAAATAATTGCAAGCATTAACCTAATTTTATTATTTTTGCCACCCCATGGGATATTAGCTCAGTTGGTTTAGAGCATCGCCTTGACAGGGCGGGGGTCACTGGTTCGAATCCAGTATATCCCACTAAACGATTAATCGAATATTAGACCTCACAGAAAACCCTTTAAAAGTCAACTTTTAAAGGGTTTTTTAATGTCTGAAAGCTTGTGA
Organism: Bacteroidales bacterium; assembly: GCA_041582875.1. GTDB lineage: Bacteria > Bacteroidota > Bacteroidia > Bacteroidales > F082 > UBA6244. The sequence goes on from JBFHGX010000017.1 coordinate 41,692, forward strand.
TTTATTGTTTTAAATTCTTCAAATTTTCAATTAGCTCAGGAACCTGTTCAGCACTGATGCGTTTGGCCACAATTTTTTTGTCTTTATCCAAAAGGTAGATCACCGGAGTGCCATGAATATCATACAAATCATGAAAATCAGGCGTTGCACTTCGTGTTCCGTTTACATTCACCCAGGGCATTTCCCTTTCAGCTAAAGCCTTTTTCCATTTTTCTAAATCACTGTTTACACTTACTGAAAATATCTCCAGCTCATTGCCCATCTGTTTATAAATCGGTTTTAAATCTTGGATTTCTCCTTTACAGATACCACAATCATAATCCCAAAAAATCACCAAAACGTATTCTTTCTGGATAGAATACAGCGACTTTAATTGGCCGGTAGTATCAATTAATATCATATTGGGAGCAGGCTCACCTATCAAAATAGGTCGCAATTTATCTGCACGCTCTTTAATCATCTTAAGCACAGAAGGTGTTGAATTTTCAATGGGTTCATTACTGAAATACTTATCCGCCAAATGAACAAACACCTTGTCGAAACCCATGTACTTGGGATTTTGGTATTCCGACATAAAATGCCAAGCCAAATAACTCACCATTTCACGTGAAGGTCTGGCAAGAGCCACCACCATATCAATGGCGGAAATTACCGAATCAGGATGAAAAAAAACTGCCCGATCAAAATACTGATTCAATTTAGTGGAGATCATTGGAGTTCGCAACAAACACGAATCATTCATCTTAAAATAATCCCAATAATGGGACTTGTAATATTTAAAGGCGAGGGTGCTATCGACATTATTTAACACACTATCAGGAACCTCCACATCACGCATGGCACTAAAAAGAGTACTCACAAATAAATCGGGATAGCGATTTATAACTCCCATCTTATATTGAATGGATAGGGCATTTAATGAATCTTGCTGATTTTTTAGGTTCAAAGCCTGATCAGAATCTTTTTCAAGTTCTTTGATTTGAGCATTTAGGGCTTTATTTTGCTGATAAATCCCTTCATTAAATTTCAGATAGTCGTAAAACACCTGATTTTCATCTGAGTTCTTCACCTTCATATGAAGTGCGTAATCTGAAGTATCGGTTTGCATTTTAAAATTCTGGTCTTCTCCTATCAAGAACTCAAACAGCTTTGACTTCGCAGGAGTAACTGCCATATATATACCCCCTGGCAACATCTTATTCCCTTCAAAAACAAATGTTTCTTTTGCGATCATTACGGCTGTATCAACCAGTTTAATCTTATTGCCATAATAGCAAGTCATCAACAAAGATGAATCTGTATTACCTTCTACTTTAATGATGATGCGATATCCTTCCTGAGCACTTGCGTTAAAAGAACTAAATTGCAAAAAGAAGATTAATATGAACAGGAAATATATGGAGTAGTTTTTCATGTAGTTTTTAAAACCCTTTAACGCAAAATTGAAAATTTGTGACACTTTTCTAACTCAATATTGATAATTAGAAACAAAGATCAGTTGGCAAAATTATCAAGAAATACATGGCTTTTTAAGCTATTTTCAAAAGATTTAAAAAAAAAACAACTTTTTTTCAAAATCATGGTAGAATTTATGAAAGTAATTGACACTATTTAATAGAGGGCAATAACTTTAATTAATTATTAAATATCAAAATCATGAAAAAAACGATCTTCAAAACAACTCTTTTTATTATCTGTCTTGCATGGCTTAGTCCGGTGTTTTCGCAAAATGAAATTGTTGGAACAGTAAACTACCACAATGATCCAGGATTTCCTGTACCAGAGGTGACCATCGATCTGTATGACATCAATAACAATTTTATAGAAAGTACAATTACCAACGATTATGGTGAGTATCTAATAGATAGTATTCCAAACGGGAGCTATTATCTGGTTTCATCTACTAACCTTGCACCTGGCCAGGTAACTTTACAAGATGCATACATAATCATGATGCATTTATTTGGCATGTATGACTTTACTGATTATGAGTTTGCAGCTGCTGATGTCGACGGAAGTGGCACCATCACTTGGAGTGATTATTTTATTGTATTAATCAACTACCTCCTACAAGGCCAACCCTTTCAAGTGGGAGAATGGCAGTTTGAATCGGTTCAGATAGACTTTAACTCACGAACAACAGGCACTTCTGACACGACTACTGTTTGGGCCACTGGATCAGGTGACCTTGAAGGTAACTGGGTGCCCACAGGACGCTCCATTGCCATGACTTCATCCATTTCCACCGAAAATGTATACTTAAGCGATGAGATCTCTGAAATCGAAATCAAATCCGACTACCATTCACTCATATCGGGATTCAACCTCAACTTCAAATACCCCAATGAGTTAATGACAATAACAGGTGTGGCCGGACCCGATGAAAATATTAACTATGCCATTGAAAATGGTGTTGTTAAAATCATCTGGATGGATGAATCAGAAAATCCCGGATCGCATGTATATGGCGATCATCTGTGTACTCTTTTTGTGCGTCAGCAAAAAAACAGCACAGGTAAACTATCTACAAACTTATCGATTGATGATCAAGGAATGGTGCTCGACCCCACAGGACAAAAGGTTGAAGGAATTGACATTGAATTACCAGAAATTAAATCTGGTGCTTTAAATACGGTAGCCGAAGCCACCGCATATCCAAATCCTGTAATCAACGAACTTAACATCCGCATCGAATCAAATCAAAATCAAAAAGGAAAACTATATATTTACGACTTTAGTGGGAAGTTAACGCGTGAAATCACAGTGGGTTTAACTGCCGGAGAAACCCATGTAATTGAGCTTGAGACCGGAGATCTTCATCCCGGAAGCTATACATACCTCTTAAGAACGGAATATTCAAATCAAACCATTGCCTCTGGTCGTTTTTTCAAATCAAAATAGTCTGTCTGGACTATTAAAAAAAGGGGGAGGCTGGTACCAATCAGCCCCCCCTTTTCTGTTTACTTAATCAAACAATTCCTTGCTAAATTCTCCCTACAAACAAATTCATATTATTTTCATGTGAATTAATATTTCTTTCCCTTTGAAATCTGCTGGTGTTTGTTAATTTTGTGTGCCAGTAATGGCAGGATTAAGGATAATAGTACC
>JBFHGX010000018.1:0-44469 GCA_041582875.1 Bacteroidales bacterium
ATCACATCCAATCCCTGAGCCTCAATTTCGGCCTTAAAGGCTGCAAAAACCTCCAAAGCACCACTGGCTATACAACCGGTTCCAGCGCAGATTATCACTTTTTTGGTAATCGATTCCGTAGATTTTTTGTATTCATCAGCAACCAACTCCAGTGTTTTTGTGGCAACATCTATCATGATACACCTCCTTCTTTTGCTACAATTTCATCAATAATCTCACCAACTTTTTTACCATCGACTTGTCCGTGTACACTTTCGTTAATTACCATAACCGGAGCAAGACCACAAGCTCCTAAACAGGAAACTGTTTCAATGGTAAACAGCATATCGTCGCTGGTATTCTTTTTTTCGTTGAGTTTAAGTTTTTCGAACAACACATCCACCAATTTCATGGCTCCTTTTACATGACAAGCTGTTCCATTACATACCTTAATTACATATTTTCCTTTAGGATTTAATGTAAAATGAGCATAAAAAGTAGCTACGCCATATACTTCAGCCACGGGCATATCCAAAGCTGTGGCAATATAAGTCAACACTTCCTGTGGAAGGTAACGATATTCATGCTGCACCTGTTGGAGAATGGTAATCAGTCGGGAGCGTTGACTTTGATGCTCCTCAATAATGGCCAGCACCTTTTCAAATTGTCGTGTTTTTAATTCTGCCTCTTGCATAAGATGGCCCTCCTTAATTGTTAATTAAACCGTTTTTATATTTTTCTTCCTGCATGCTCATTTTATTAAAAAGCACTGCAAGATTTGCATAAATGGACGTATTTACTACCGTAACATGCGATGGAACTTTGATGATCTGTGGAGAGAAATTCCATATTCCTTTTATACCCCAGGCAATCAACAGGTCGGCAACCGATTGTGCCGATTCAGCAGGAATAGTCAGAATTCCGACACTCACATGCATACGTTCAGCCAAATCGCGAAACTTATCAAAGTGTAGGACTTTTAACCCATTTACTTCTTTACCCACAATGGCCGGATTAACGTCGAAAGCAGCAATAATCTTGAGTCCATGTTCATCAAAACCCTCATAACTCATAAGCGCCTTCCCCAGGTTCCCGGCACCAATCAAAAACGCCTCATTCATTTTTTTATATCCCAAAAAATCCTGTAGCGATTCTATCAGATCAAGCACAGCATATCCAACCTTGGTTTTTCCAACCACATGGGTAAACGCCAAATCCTTGGTAACTTGGGTGGGATCGACACCTACATCGCGGGCAATCCGGGTGGATGAAATATGAGCAATCCCCTCCCGATGAAGTGACTTGGCCAGATTCAGATAAGCAGGCATTCTGCGCAATGTTGGCTCGGGCACTCCCGGAGCAATTTTTTTCGATGACTGACTATTCTCTACCATGGTTATTCCATTATAATTTCAGGGCAAAATTACAACGAAATCTTTTATTAATGATTTTTTTCTTTAATAAGAAGGTAATTTATAACCATTCAATATTACTTTTTAAAGAATTAAAAATGAAGCAAAATGAATACTAAAAGAAGACTTAACATTTGTAGATAACGACATAAATCAGATATACATGAGAATAATGCAAAAAACAAACATGTAAAAAAGAAGGGAGGCCAGTCATCGATCGCACCGCAAGCGAACTATTTATTGGCTATATTATTCTTTATAAAACAGGGATTCCTTAAGAAAGTCAAGACAATATATATACAAGAAACCGACAGAATCATTTAGTCAAACATCGGCTAAAGCACCACAATTTTTTGGGTAACAACACCACTACTCGATTGGATGACGGCCACATAGCAGCCCTTGCTTGGAATTTCATTTAGCCGAAACAGGTGAGTCCCTACCAAAATATTCCCGTTAAAAACTGGGATAACTGGCCCTCCAAATAACGACAGCAAATCGATGGCCACTTCGCCTGCAAAAGACGTCTCCACTCGGAGATTCATGTATGAATCACATGGATTAGGAAACACAGTCAGAGAGAAATTGTTCAACTGATGCTCACTCCCTCCTACCTGCCTCACTCCAATATCCATAACCGCCCCCTCCAAAATTGTAAGGCTGTACGGAAGTTCTTCGGGCACATGATACCAGCCATTATAAGCACCTCCCCATCCAAAATTAATATGATAAAAACCATCGGTATTATAACCATCAGCCACAACATTATGCCCCCCGGACGCATTGGACTGAAGCAATGCCAGATGAACCGGCATCGCCTGCATAATATTTTGTTTCATTTGTGAATAAAACGATGTATCATTGTCCGCAACCAAGCGAGCATTGTCAAAACCAAACCGCTGATAGGCATCGAAGGCCTGATCAACACCAAAAGTGCCCGATCCTCCTGAGCTATAAACCTGACGCGCGGCTATTCCACAACCAAAAACCAGTGCAGCTTTTTCATCAGCATTAATGGTTTCGTTGTTATTATACTTAACAGAAATCGCCTCGAAATAAAGATTAATATCATCAAATGAAGGAAAGCCGTAAGCAGCATGATCAGCATCAATCCAATATTGATTCCCTCCATAATTATGATAATAAGCATCAGCAGCATCAAAATGGGTTCCATTTAAAGTGTTAGTATAATCAACAATCATGGCCATGGCCACTGAGGGACAACCAGCCACACTCCTTTCATTTGCCACCAAATCCATGGGACAAAAATTATTATAGGGAGGTGATTGCGAATAATTTGTCTCAACCCACCCACCAGAGCTTGTAGTTCCTTCCGGTGGCCAGGCTTCGAGAAGATGCTTTTCAGCGGTACCAGTAATGAGTTTTTCCCAAATTTGCAGCGCAGAGTTGATTGTTTCCTGACGCATTGAATTTATGTGAGAAAACTGATTCGTCAAATCCATTTGCAATAAATCTGCTAAAGGATTGTTGTCCTTCCCTTCCATATGAAAAGAATCGGTAAAGGAATAAGCTGTAATAGGATATATATGTTGATCAGCCGATATCACCACATAACCTACAGGATCTATGTCGAATTGAAAAGCTAATACCTGCTGATCGGATTGTATTACGTTAGCATTATCTTCTGATAAAACATGAGGTGACGAAACTAAATCCATCCAGTAGTTTGCCACTTGACGGGCTTGCGATGCGTCAACTTTCTGCGAAAAAAGGGCAGTTGAGTCAAAAAACAACACCAAACAAATTAAGAAAGAGAGTATTTTTACAGCCTGACGCCATTGCTGCTCGCTTAGGATCATGGCCTTTATCAAAGGTAATTCAAAGGGTTTTTTCATTTTACGCTTTTTATCTTAACACTTGGTTAACAGATAGAAAGACAAAATTATCGAAGGTTGGTTGTATGACTGCTAGTTTTTATTCGAGTTCAACTAAAAAAATAACTTTTGCTGCCACAGTTTATATGTTCACACAAACAATTAAAAGTCTTGTTCCAATACCAAACAATACCACAAGATAGCTTTACAAGAAAAACAGGTGGTTACAAATCAGGAATTACTCATTCACCATGTCATAGCGCGTTCCATTGGGCGGATCCACTTCCTTCATGATATTAAGCATGGTGGTTTTTTCAGCCGGAGAGGCTTCTTTATAAATATTGATAATCTCGTCGCGTTTAGATTCTAACATCACTTGCAACAAATACAAACCAGGACGTTTATCGTAAATATTCTTATAATATTTCAGTGATTTTGTAATAACACCCCTTCCGCCACTTGCGTTGGTAGCCAACTCATCCATTCCTTTCAGGTGATATTCGTAAAGGAATTTACGCATGTCTTCGTAAGAGGGGTTCATTAGGTTCTCGGCAAGTGAATATCGATTTTTAGGACCTTCAAATCCTTGCCATCCACGCTCGCTGGAACTTTGAGCAGCGGTTGCAACAGCCTGAGCTTTTTCATAAAATTGGGTTCCCCCAAGCAAGCTAAACGTATCAAAATCTAATCCTAGCATGATATAAGCATAATACGCCAGAATGGAAGTCAGGTTATCAGTATAGGTTCCATCGGCATATTCCATCGACTGGTAAGGAACATAGCGAAAGTGAATATCTTTGTCTACCAAATTAATCACATCGCTGTTATAGTCCGTTCCATAGACCGGACGTTGTAAAACCACATTAAGGGTGCCTGTAAAATCATCCGTCCCAATCACTTCATTGATGGTAAACACCATAGTAAACTCAATCCGTTCTTCAATTTTAAAATTGTAATTCGACCAAATTTGGTTGTTCATAAACTCAAACATGGAAGTCTTCATAGCAGTCCATACAGACGGATCGATGCCCTCAATTTTTTGCGACTGCACCTGAATATTTCCAAGAAATTCTTGAGAAATTCCAGGGCGTATCCACATGAACAAAACCAATGCTATAATTACCTTTTTCATCATGATCATTCGTTATTGAGACGCATTATGGTTTTGACAATATCCCGAGCTACTTCCTTTTTTGATTTCAAAGGAAATTCCTGAGAAAAACCTGCCCGGTCGATGAGCGTAATTTTATTGGTTAAATGTCCAAAACCTGCTCCTGCATCGTTTAATGAGTTCAAAACGATCAAATCCAGGTTTTTATTATGGAGTTTTTGTTTCGCCTGAATTAATTCATCATGGGTTTCGAGCGCAAATCCGACAAGCAATTGGTTTTCGCTTTTGGTCTTGCCCAATTCAGCAAGGATATCCTGCGTAGGCTCCAATTGAATTGCTAGTAATCCGCTCTCTTTTTTAATTTTTTGGTCGGCAACCTGCATCGGACGGAAATCTGCCACAGCTGCTGCCATTACAGCGATATCCATCAAAGGAAAATGCCCTAAACAAGCTTCATGCATTTGATCGGCTGTTACTACTTGAATAACATGTAGGCGATCTTCTTCGACATCAATAGAAGAAGGACCCAAAACCAATACCACCTCGGCCCCTAATCGGGCAAGTTCTTTCGCGACCTCAATCCCCATCAGTCCTGAACTATGGTTACCGATAAATCTTACCGGATCGATCGGCTCAAAAGTTGGTCCGGCTGTAACCAGACACTTTTTTCCTTGAAGTGGTTCTTCTTGCTGAAAAAATGCAACAATGCGCTCAAAAATCACCTCCGGTTCCTCAAGACGACCAAAACCACGCAATCCACTGGCCAGTTCGCCCATGGTGGGCTCAATCAGCTCGTATCCGTATTCTTGCAATCGTTTGATATTGTCCTGAGTGGTTGGATGCTTGTACATATCCAAATCCATAGCGGGAGCAAAAAACAACGGACATCTGGCAGACAACACCGTTGTCAGCAAAAGGTTATCAGCAATTCCAGCCACCATTTTGCCCATAGTATTGGCAGAAAGGGGAGCAATTAAATACAAATCAGCCCATACACCCAACTCTACATGGCTATGCCAGCTACCATCGCCTTTATCGAAAAAATCGACCAAGACCGGACGCTCACTCAATGTAGACAAGGTAAGTGGAGTTACGAAATCAGCAGCCATGTGGGTCATCAGTACCTGAACCTCAGCACCTGCTTTTTTTAATAAGCGGATAATAAAGGGGACTTTATAGGCCGCAATGCTACCGGTAATTCCGATGAGTATTTTCTTGCCTTTCAACATAAACGATCAGTTACCTAAAATCCATCTTTATGAGGATTTCTAAAATAAATTTGATCATTTAAAAACTCATGCACAGCCAACAAAGTTGGTTTTGGCAATCCTTCGTAGAAACGAGCAATTTCAATTTGTTCTCTATTCTCGAATACTTCTTCCAGGTTATCGCTGGGAGGGGCAAATTCAGAAATCTTCTGATCAAGTTCAACTTTGATATCAGAACCAATCTGATTGGCACGCTTCGACAAAACAACTACAGTTTCGTAAATATTACCAGTTTGGTCGTAGAAACGATCTTTCTGACGGGTAACTGCTGAAGTTTCTGTTTTAACTTTTTTATAGTCCATATAGGTAGTTAATTATTAATTACTAATGTGTTTCATAGCCTCATCATTGTATTGTTCTGCTATGGAAATATATTCGCTTTCCGGATATAAATATCTCAGGTTATTATAGGCCTCCACCGTTTTTTCATATCGTTCGGCTTGTTTCGACCAAATACTCTTTTCGGCATAAGCGAAATAAGCCTTGGTGATGGAAAAGAGCACCTCTTCCTTGTATTCAGTATCAGGAAAATCATCGATCAGATTTTCAAAAGAAGTTATAGCTGCCTGAAAATCTTCCATTCGGAAATACAAAACAGCAATAGAATAACTTTTCACCTCAAGCTTATCGCGCAAATCATCCATCAATCGATTGGCTTCTGAAACTTTGCTGCTGGCCGGATACATATCGATAAATGACTGTAGTTCACGTAAAGCCAGGTAAGTATTGGTTTGGTCGAGGGTACTTCGTGGCGACTCAAGGTATTTACAATAAGCCGATAAGTAAGCCGATTCTTCAGCATGGCTACCCCTGGGATACATTTGAACATATTGTCCGTAATAGTAACTTGCAATCTGATAATCACGCATTTGAAAATAACAATTGGCCGTATAATAGGTTAACAGCTCACCCTTTTCAGTTCCGCGATACACGGCCCTAAGGATATCAAAAAACTGAAGTGCTTTGTTAAAATCACCCTTTTCGTACAAATCCACACCGGTTTCGTACTTCATTTCGTTATTCCCACTCTTAAGCACCTTTTGCGGTCCACTGCAAGAAGCGGTAATAATCAGAATACCAATTATTAAGGTGAAAAAACTATTCTTTTTAAACATGCGGCAAAATTAGTATAAATAATTGAAGTACAAAACGCTTTTTATTGGGGTGTGGTATGTAACAAAAAATATTTTTGCGTTTAACCAAAACTCCTGCATTTAGTTGCAAAGATGCACAGAAAGCACGATTGGCAACATGGCGATTGTGTTAAAATACGCTAAAAAACCAGTAATAATCATATACAAAACAAATAAGTCACCAAAATAGAGGTATATTAAAAAACACCTTGTTAGATAGTAGGATTTCCCTACTTTTGCACCTAAATTTTAAAGTCATCAAAAAATGGATGTTTTTGACAAATGCGTTGTAAACATGGGACCGTTAGGTCAGTATGCGAATCAATCAGAAGGATACTTCATGTTTCCCAAACTAGAAGGCGAGATTTCGAACAAAATGATGTTCATGGGAAAAGAGCGCTTGGTTTGGAGTTTAAATAATTACTTGGGGTTAGCCAACCATCCCGAAGTACGGAAAGCAGATGCAGAAGGTGCTGCTGATTGGGGATTGGCATATCCCATGGGGGCCCGAATGATGTCGGGTCAATCGAATCTACACGAATTACTGGAACGAAACCTTGCCGAATTTGTTAATAGAGAGTCGGCCTACCTACTTAATTTTGGATATCAAGGAATGGTATCGATCATTAATGCCATCGTGGATCGCAAAGATGTGATTGTTTACGATTCTGAAGCCCATGCCTGTATTATTGATGGAATGAGATTGCACTTCGGCAAACGTTTTGTGTACCCTCACAACAACATGGAAAACTTGGAAAAAGAATTACAACGTGCCACAAAATTGGTTGAACAAACTGGTGGTGGTATTATTGTGATTACTGAAGGAGTGTACGGAATGGCTGGTGATTTAGGCAAACTAGATGAAATCGCTGCTTTAAAATCAAAATACAATTTCCGCCTTTTTATTGATGATGCACATGGTTTTGGCACCATGGGACCTACTGGCGCAGGAACTGATGAATATTTTGGCATACAAGATCAGGTAGACTTGTATTTTGGAACATTCGCGAAAGCTATGGCTGGCATTGGAGGTTTTGTTGCAGGAAAAAAAGAGGTTATCAAATACCTTAAATACAACATGAGATCGCAAATTTTCGCCAAATCACTTCCCATGCCAATGGTTGTGGGTGCATTGAAACGGTTAGAAATGCTGCGCACTCAACCTGAGCACCGCGAAAACCTGTGGAAAATTGTGAATGCATTACAATCAGGATTGCGCGAACGTGGCTTTAATTTGGGTGATGCCAATTCTCCTGTTACTCCGGTTATTCTGAATGGCGGCGTTCCCGAGGCCACTCAAATCACTTATGATTTGCGCGAAAATTTCAATATTTTCTGTTCCATCGTAGCTTATCCGGTAATTCCTAAAGGGATGATTTTGTTGCGCATTATCCCAACAGCGATCCACACCCTTGAAGATGTAGATTATACCATCAAAGCCTTTGAGGTTGTTAAAAAGAAATTAGAGAATAAAGAATACGCGGACGTTTTTAAAGAGCAAACCGCCTAAAGTATGCGTCGGGCAGCCAAATGGGCTGCCCGAAATTATCTATATGAGACCTATTAAAGACCTAACCAAAAAGAATTTCTGGATTATTGCTACAAACTCTACGGCCTCTTATGTGTTGGCGTTTTTGTTTGTGTTTTACATCAACCATTTTGCCAATATTTTTTCGAGTGGAATGTTTGGTTACGACCTAAGTTTCGATTGGGACATTATTTTTTATCACATCGAGCCTTATGAGTGGACTCACGATTCGGTTCAGTTAATTTATAGTGCAGGGCCATTACTCATTTTTTTGGTAGGACTTATTTCACTAATTGCTTTCTATTCATTAATTGAAGAACCCGCTCGTATAAAAACATTTTTCATGTGGTTAACACTACATGCCTTCAACTTTTTCTTTGGAGGATTGCTGATCGGGAATGTGTTTAAAAATGGAATTGGTCATGTTTTTAATTGGATGTATTTCACCGACACAGCCAAAATGTTGGTTGCCATGATCGGCTTTTTCGGGTTATTGGCTACGGCATACTTTATGGCCAAACCTGTCGCTATTTCAGCTAACAGCTATTTTAATAAACTGGGAGAAAAGAACTTTCCCTATTTCTTTACTGCTCAAATCATTGTCCCATTTGTATTTGGAACTTTATTGTACATGGCATATTTTATGCCCCGGATTATGTTTCAGGAAAAATACTCATGGATTAGTCTGGGTGTTTTGCTGATAATTATTTTTGGAAGGGTCAATTACATGGAAACTCTTTATTTCGATGAAGACGACCGGTATATCAGCCTATCAAAAGCCATTGTTATTACCGCAGCAGTTATTTTTATTCTATTACGACTTGTCCTCAATCGGGAATATCTGGTCTCTTGGTAAAGTAACGAATATTCTATGCGCTGTTTTTTTTTGAAAGTTAACTCATTAAAGAATTCGCCAACAACTCACAACAAAAAAAGCCACCAACAAAGGTTGGCAGCTTTACACATAGTTCAATAACCAATAATTATGTGTGCAGAGAGAGTATAGCAGATTTATTTTTTGGCTGTACCATTCAAATTGACGATTTTTCCATTGTAATAACCCTTTGTGACTACCGAAAAGCTTGCTTCAATATTGGTTTCACTCAATTGTGTAATAGTAAGGGTACCTGATTCTGCTTTATAAAACTCGCTGTCGTCGCCATGAATATCCAATTCCACATACCCTACTTCGTCTAAACCACATGAATACGTTCCAACTCCTGAAATGGTTCCGGCATACGAGCGAAGTTGAATGGTTATACTATAGATTGGCTCACCATCTTGACGGGTTACAAAGGAAAGCGACTCCCCTGGAATATAGCTATAACTAACAAAGGCGTTGGTGCATAAGGTGGTATTTATTTCACCGGTAGCTGTTGCCGATACATAACCTGTACAACTTGACCCAGGATCATCACCCTCGTCTTTATTACAACTGGCACTCATTAATGTCAAAAGGCCTGTGATCAGACCAAAAACCAACAGGATTTTTCTTACATTCATCATTTTCTTTAATTATTTAAAATTACTATGCGAATATAATGAACACCCCTTAAAATTACCAAGCTGATTGTCAATCCGTAGTTACCCATCGATTATCCGTTTGTATGCGTTGAATAGTCGCAACAACAAAGACTAATTAACAAATAAAAAAGGAGTGCCTTATTGACACTCCTTCTATCAAAATACATCCTAAATATTTCTATTTAATAAACTTCCTGTGAAGGGTCGTTTGATTGCTATCTGAAATTTGAAGAATAAACATTCCTTTTGGAAGATTTTGCACATTCAATTTCAGACTTTCAATTCCGGCATTCACCTTCATTTGGGTGGTGAGATACGTTCTGCCATCCAATCCTAATACACGAATGTTTATGTCACTGTTGCGTTGGAAACTCAACGCTAAATTAAGCACCTCCCCAACAGGGTTGGGATAAATATCACCAGCCACCACTATAGCCAAAGGGTTCTCAATTCCCAGAATACTGCCATTGGCAAAAGTCATATTAACCTGAACGTTTTGCTGTTGCTCAGTAATTTCAACCCGCATCTTTTGTGCATCGACACCACTTAGTTCAGGATACAAATAGTATACTCCATTTGCCAGATTATTCAGGGCGAAAGCTCCATCTGCATTCACAGAAGTGTATCCTATGGCGTCCTGTTGCTCATTAAAAAGTAACATTTCTATTTTATCCATGAATGAACTACTCACCCTCCCATTGGAAATAACACCAGTAATATTACCGTTTCCTACAGGAGCTGTAACAGTAGCTTCTACCAGATGAATATCATATGGATTATTGGGTTGTCCTAAAACTACCGGAGTAGCCTCCTCCCAATTGATGACATCACCAAAATAGGTTGGTAAGTATCCATTATAATCCATACTTACTGCATAAATTAGAAACTCGCCGTTGGGCACATAAGGAAATACGTAAACACCTGTAGAATCAATCATGGTCAAGTCGAAAAACGGTAAGTAATTCCCGCTGGTATCCAGACTATAAATCATGACAAAACCTTCGGATAACGGGAAGCTTCCTTCAAAAACTTGTCCATAAACCTGATTATAGATAATGCTGTCGCCAACCACAACCATTTGTGTTGAAATGGCTTCACACATATTGTCATCGGAAGTCAATAAAGTAACATAATACATCCCTGGACCAGAATAAACATGCGTAACTTCCTGACCCATTTCAGTAGTGCCATCACCAAAATCCCAAACATAACTTGCAGGAATATCACTGGAGTGGAAACCATTAAACAACAACGAATTCTCAACCGTTTGATAAGTAAAATAATTGTAACACTCTGTTATTGTTCCCACCCAAACTTCTTCACACCAGGTACTTTGACAATCAGGGCCATTAATGGTTAGACAAACGTAATACAACCCTTCTTCTGCAAAAGTATGTGTTGGATTTTGGTCAAATGAATCGCTACCATCACCAAAATCCCAATACCAATTGGTGACATTACCATAGCTTAAGTCAACAAACTGTACAGAAAAATCGTTTTGAGATGAATCAGGAAAATAAACATATTGAGCTATACAGGTAGCCGTATCATTCTGGACAACAATATTTTGACAAGAAGTAGAAAAACAAGAACTGTCGGCACCCTCAATGGTTAAACATACATCGTACAATCCTGGGGCAGCATAGGTATGAATCGGATTTTGTTCACTAGAAGCAGTTCCATCGCCAAACTGCCAGTACCATGAACCCGGGTTTCCAAAACTTACATCAACAAACTGAAGTGTCAAGGGGTTTCCACTAGGATTTAGGGTATCCATGGCTGCATAATAGAAGAATTCAGCCTGACATCCTAAGGTATCATTTCCCAACAAAATGTTTTCACAAAAGACATCATAACAGGTAGAATCGTTACTCATAATGGTTAAACAAATGGTGTAAAAACCTGATTCCTGATAAGTATGAGTTGGATTTTCATCATTAGAAAATGTTCCATCACCAAAGTCCCATCCATAAAATGTTGGATTTCCTTGAGAAACATTCACAAATGTAATGGTTTGAGGAGATACAGGATCAGTTGCATACTGAAAAGAAGCCTGACATGAACCTCCTGTGCTATCGTTGAGCATCACTAATCCAGAGAAGACACTTGAACACCCTTCCGCACTATCCACAATAGAGAGCGATACCTCATAAAAACCATTTTGAGCATAAACATGCACGGGATTTTCTTCTTGAGAAGATTGGCCATCGCCAAAATCCCAAAAATAGTTGAAATTACCACCTATTGACATATTTATAAAACCAACAGTTAACGGTTCCTGAATTTCATAGTCGAAATAGGCCAGACAACCTGTCATCGTATCTCCACAAATTAAAAATTCCTGAAAAACAAACAGGCTATCTCCAAAAAAAGGATGGGAGTATGAAAGTGTGCTATTATCACAATCCATTGTGGATAATATGACCTCACCTTGTCCCACATTCACCTGAATAGAATCTTCGTAAAAACCTGACTCATCGGTCTCCACCAGATGGGAAACGAACAATGCTCCATTGGCATACACATCAATGGTTATCGACTGATTGGGAACAGGCTGTCCCATAGGTGAATTCTCGAAAACCATGCCGGCCACATTAAGTTGACCCTGTGCCATGGCTACCCAACCCATTAATACCAGTAAAATTGTTGCAATTCTTTTCATCTTAATATCGTTTTAATTTTTTTTTAATTTCTTCGATCGATCTACTCTAATAACCCAAATGATTTAAAAGGTTGCCTCAAAAATATTATTTTACCCCTATGGCCAGTCTCAAACTCAAGCTCCACGGCGATTTCCCGTAATCTGCTTTTTCGTAAACCGAATTAAAATAGTAGGTAAATTGAGGTTCCAATTCGAAAAACAGGCGACCTTTGGTCATTACGCCCAAATTGGCAGCACCTACAAATTGCCAGTTGGCCTGGATACGCTCCGGAGTAATCTGATTGATCTGAATAACCCGGTTTCTACCCCAATCTTGCAATTGATTGAGTGTTTTGGTTTTTATCAATACTGAAAGTCGTGGACCTGCCCTTAACCCCATACGCCACGACTTAGTTGAAATAAAATCATATCCCAGCATCATGGGAATTTGAAGGTAATAATGCTCTTTGTTTATTTTCGAATACGTGGTAGTCAATGTATCCTCAAACACCTCTTTTTCTGACATATAATAGGTAGAATTCAAATGGTATTGTCGTTCATCCCATGCAAATGTGATGGAATCAAGCTTTTCAAAAGCACCTAAATACTCCTGATAATCTGTCGCATATTCATAATATCCTTTGGTAATTGAAAGCCCAAATCCGGTACGAATGCTATATCGATCATTAAAGAACCGGTATTGCACATCAACACCAAAACTATGGCTTACTTTATTGTTTTCGATAAGGTTATAGGTAATTTCAGGTCGATAAAACAAGGTGTAGGCAAGGTGCTTTGATGAATTCAACCCTTGTGTAGGTTTCTTCGGAGTTTCATCAATTTCATCAGTTGGCGACAATGCTTTTTCATAAGCAGAATCACTAACAAAGATTTCAGCCTTTAATTCGGACGAAACCATCACCTGTTCCTCCATATTTAATTGATTAGATGTCGTCGTAATTTGAGCAAACAACTCGGTTTTCATTATGGTTTCATTTACAAATGTTCTTTCATTCTGACCTAAAGCAATCGAAGCACCCGAGGTCACAGAATCAGGTCTGGAGAAAGTTCCGAACTCAACTATGGCTTGATTTTCTGATGTTTTTGCAAGAAGAACCTCTTCATTTGAGAATTGAATCACATGGGGTATATCCGTTGAATCAGCAAATGAATCAATCTGATCAATCTGGCTAACCTGTGCAGGGTTAGACATAACTGTAGAATTTGTGGATAAAAGCGCCGGGGCGGAGGACTGCTTTTTTTCGGGCATTGCAATATAAATAACAAACATACCTGTTAACAATAGCAAAAAACCCAGCAACAACCATTTTCGGTTATTGCCTTTTTTTTGAGAAGCCACGAGCGGTAGGGCTTCTTGCAAAAAAATGGCCCGCCTGTCCCCGCCCGGAACAGGCTTATAATCCTTCATGGAGGACCTTAGCCATTGATCAGTGTTTTTATTGTCCATTGTTATTTATTTCTAATTCGTTAACCATTGCTGCAGCCTTTTTTCGAAGCAAGTTACGTGCTTTCGACAGCTGAGATTTTGAAGTATTTTCAGCAATATTTAATTCTTTGGCAATTTCTTTATGGGTAAATCCCTCAAAAACATAGAGATTGAGAACCGTACGATATCCCAGTGGCAATTCACGAATCCACGAAATCAACTCTTCCGGTTCCAGAGTCGGAAATGAATTCTCGTCAACTTCTGCATAGTAATCCACTACATCAGCTTCATTAAATCTGACATTTCTGTTTTTCGCCTCCTCACGAATCTGATTTAGGGCCGTATTTATCAAGATTCGCTTAACCCAAGCTTCAAAACCTCCCGGCCCCTGATATTTAAAAGATGAAATAACCCCAAGGACTTTTAACAGACCGTTATGAAGCAAATCCTCCGCATCCTGTGTTGACTGACAATAACGCATACACACACCCAACAATACCGGTGCCGATTGGTCGTACCAATGAGCAATGGCCTGTTGATCACCTTTTTTCAGGCGCTCAATAAACGATAAGTCAAATGTTTTTCGCATACAATACAATCCTTTAACACAAAAATGCCAATAGGTTGCCCGGAATTTGTGAAATTATTTTAGTATTTGTCAAATATATAGTAGAATGATCATTTAATTCACATGAATCAAATCACAAACATTTGGCTACAGATTTTTAAAATTCATTAAATCGAATTACATTTGTGCAATAACTCTTAAAATTACAGCCCCATGAAAGGAATGGTATTTACTGAATATATTGAATTTGTTGAAGATACATTTGGCTTCGATGTGGCCCAGGAAATGATTGAAGGATCCGGTTTATCCAATGATGGAGTGTATACAGGTGTTGGCACGTATGATTCAAACGAGTTGGTGAGCATGGTCATGAAACTATCGGAACTCACTAAAATTGAAGTATCCGAATTACTAATGGTCTACGGAAAACATCTTTTTGTCCGTTTCGCAGATCTATACCCCCACTTTTTTCATGAAGGAATTAAAATATTTGACTTCATCGACCAGATTGATAATTACATCCACGTTGAAGTGCAAAAATTATATCCCGATGCAGAATTACCTTCGGTAGCTACCATCAAAAGGGAAGCCGACTCAATGGAAATTGTTTATACCTCAAAGCGGAAATTTGGGGATTTTGCTCATGGTCTTTTGCTAGGTGCAATTGCATTTTTCGAAGAAGAAATGACCATCGAAAAAAAAATGCTTGTTGATGATGGATCAAAAGTAAGATTTATTTTACAACGGAAATAACAGCTACATTTGATTGAACAGGTTAAATATGAACAACTTCTAAAAGCTTTCAAAAGGGAACGGCAATCCCGAAAAGAAGCAGAGAGAATTATTGAGCAAAAAGCTCTTGAACTCTACTATGCCAACTCCAAGCTCAAAGAAATCAATAAAAACCTAGAAGATCGCATTATTGAGCGGACCCAAGATATTGAAAAATCGAAAGACGAATTGGTGATCGCAAAAAAAATTGCCGAAGAAGCTACTTTAGCTAAATCAGCATTTTTGTCGAATATGACCCATGAGTTACGAACCCCGCTGAATGGTATCATCGGATTAACAGAACTCCTTTTAAGCGAAGAACTTACCTCGCATGTTTTCGAAATGCTCGAAAACATTAAGTTCTCGGCCAATCACCTAAGCCACATTATAAACGAAATTCTAGACTTTTCAAAGATCGAAGCAGGACGTATCACTTTTGAAAGCGTCGAATTTAGTTTACCTGATCTTGTAAATGGGGTTCATAAAAACCTAATGGTAACCGCCAAAAACAAATCGCTCGACCTAAAACTAAACTACGACTCAAAACTTCCAGCTACGGTTAAGGGAGATCCTGTTAAGTTAAAGCAAATACTCAACAACCTGATTGGTAACGCGTTAAAATTTACCAGCAGGGGATTTGTTCGGATTTCATGCAGACTACTTGAATTTGACGAAAGCACAGGAAACTTACAAGTAGAATTTAGCATTAAAGATACCGGAATTGGTATAAAACAAGAGAATATTGAGGGTATTTTTCAAAGTTTCACACAAAGCGACAGCTCCATCACAAGGCAATATGGAGGTACTGGACTGGGACTTACCATCACCAAAAATTTTGTGGAATTACAGGGGGGCGCACTCAGTGTTCAAAGTAAATATGGATTAGGTTCCACTTTTTCTTTCAGGATTCCCTTGCAGTTCATCAGCTTCCAAAACAAAGTAGTAGAGAAACTAAAAGGACTTAACCAACTACCACTAAATATCAAGATATTGGTGGTTGACGATGTGATTATCAATCAAATGGTGGTCGCAAAAATACTGCAGAAATGGAAGGTTGAAGTAGATATCGCCTCCGGAGGAAAACAAGCATTACATTTGCTGAAACGTCATCGTTACGATTTAATACTGATGGATGTTCAAATGCCTGAAATGAGCGGAAGCGAGACAACACGAATCATCCGAAACGACAGCGAATTTTCTCACGTGGCCAATATACCGATCATTGCCTTTACTGCAAACGCATTCGAAAACTCCCGAGCTGAAGTATTTGAGGCCGGAATGAATTCTTTTGTAACAAAGCCAGTACATCCCGACAAGCTTTATACTGCGATCACTGAATTATTAACCAAAACAACCACAGGGTCATGATTTTCAATAATGCATCAAAAGAAGAATTGAATCAATTGCTTTTAAGATGGATGGACAATACCGAAGAGCCCATTTTCATTGTGGATGATAAATTTAATGTAGTCTACCTCAATAAGCCTTTTGAGAATTTTACTCAAATAAAATATCCTAAACTATCTGGAATTAACTTTGGCCGTGCGCTGGGATGCAGGTATCTTGACAAAGACAACCAGGATTGCGGAAATAATTACTATTGTGAGATTTGTAGCATCAGAGAAGCCATCAAATCAAATATCTCAGGAAGACTGTTAGAGTCAGGAGGGAATTTTGTCCGCGACTTTAATCTTGACGACGAAATCGTCTTTCGACACATCATCTTTAAATCATTTCGGGTTCAGTTTGCCGGATCTCCCTATGTTGTGGTGATTATCAACCAATCAGAAACGGATTTGAACCATGACAACATCGAGACTGAATCTGTTTAATTTCTCCATTCTTCATAAAACACACTATTCGATATTCATATTATACCCGAATTCAGAGAAATTGAATTAAGGATAAAACATGCTTAGCAATCTTTTAGCTTGACACGATGTAACCTCGAAAGCTTACTCATCATCACCAACTCCCACATCAAGATGTAAGATAAGCTGATTCGAAGTGACGCACTTTAGAACGATTCTTTTAACGATATATTTCTTTATTAAAACAATTTCAGTAATTTTGCGGAGTCTTTTGCAGAATTAAAATGAAGTATATAAACTTATATTACAGGTTTTTACAAATTTTTTATCGAACGGTCCACCAGAATAACGGACATGCATCTGGTATTCACTCTAAAATTTTTCCCTTTTTAAAAAACGATATATTTCTTTATAACACAACACTGTTCGCTCTTAAGGAGTTGTCTTTTGCCTATTTGGACATCACTTTTTTCTTCCATTCACTGACAAGGAAACCCAGCCACCTCCGCATTTCACAAAAATAAAAAACTGCATATATGGTGTTATTTCAAAAAAAAGTAAAAATAATTCCAAACCGCAAACAATATTTATTACACAACTTGTTGACCTATAATGGGGAAATCCAGAAAAGAATTAAACTCAAATGAACGAAAAAATTAAAATCACCATTTGCCTCGGGAGCTCTTGCTTTAGCAGAGGAAATGGCAATACATTAGAAATCATCAGAAAATTCTTGAATGAGAACAATCTCACCGACAAAGTAGATTTCAAGGGTCAACTCTGCGCAGGCGATTGCAGTCACAGCCCAATCATTCATATCAATGAAGAAAAATTTGAAACGGTAAGCGAAAGCAATATCCTTCAAATACTTAACAAATACTTGACTGAGCAAAACACCATTTCGTAATGAACTTACAAGCCATCTATACCGAAAAAAACAACTGTCAAGATTGCTATAAGTGTATTCGTCAATGTCCCGTTAAGGCCATTAAGATGGAAAACCATAGTGCATCAATAATCAACGACTTATGCATTGAATGTGGCCACTGCATTCTTATTTGCCCCATCGGAGCCAAGCGTTTTCGCGACGACACCAAAGCTGTTAAAATGCTACTCAAAACAGGCGCCAGGGTAATCGCATCGTTGGCACCTTCGTATGCAGCTGAATATGGTGGTGACTCAAAAAACAATATGATTTCAGCTCTTAAAAAGCTAGGTTTTTGGAAAGTATCCGAAACTGCTCTAGGTGCTGATCTGTATAATCAAGCTGCGACTCAATTTCTGGACAAAGAAGCAAAAGGGCTCTTTTTTTCATCATGTTGCCCGTCAGTTGTAAGCTTGATACGAAAATACTATCCCCGGCATCTCAACAAAATCATCCCTCTACGGTCGCCGATGTACCTGCATGCCCAATATTTAAAGGAATACTACGGGCCACAGATCAAAGTAGTATTCATCGGGCCATGTATTGCAAAAAAATGTGAGTCAACGGAGAAACCCGGTTGGGTAGATGCAGCCCTAACGTACAAAGAACTCAATAATTGGCTACAAGAGGAGCACATTGACCTTAACGAGCAAACCCATGGCAGTGAATACGCTTTCGAGCCCATTTCGGCCAAAGCCGGAAGCCTATACCCAATGGATGGTGGACTCATCAACGGGTTGGTGAAAGCAGCGACGAAAAA
This sequence comes from Bacteroidales bacterium, assembly GCA_041582875.1. GTDB lineage: Bacteria > Bacteroidota > Bacteroidia > Bacteroidales > F082 > UBA6244. Next base: position 18,714 of record JBFHGX010000018.1, read on the forward strand.
TCCGATCAGGACTCTGGCTTTTTCAGAGGTCAACAACATCAAAAATATCCTGAACAACCTGACAGAAGACGATGATAATGAGCCAACTTTCGTTGAATTAATGGCCTGTAGTGGGGGCTGTATCAATGGGCCAACAGCGCTGTCACCTCGATCACTCATCTCGAAAATTAGCGCTACCCAAAAACGATTTCATCAAGCTGAGAAGACTGAACAAACTCAATTACACACACCAGATGAAATCGAACACTCTTACACACCATTCAACCTTAAGTTTTATCAGGAACCTGATGAAAAAGAAATAAATGAAGCTTTAACATCCGTAGGAAAAACCACCGAGAAAGACGAGCTCAATTGTAGTGGTTGCGGTTATGAGTCATGTCGGCATTTTGCCCGGGCATTGATATTGGGAAGGGCAGAACGAAGCATGTGTGTTTCGTATATGAGAAAGGTAGCGAATAACAAAGCTTCTGTATTGCTACAAAAAATGCCTTATGGTGTTTTTATGGTCGATGAAAAGCTAAAAATCATTGAATCAAACTATCCTTTTGCAAAAATTCTCGGCCCTGAAACTGAGGAGCTTTTCACAGAAATTCCGGGACTTGAAGGAGCCTGCCTCGATCTACTCATGCCTTCGCAAAAACTCTTTGCTAACTTCCTGAGTTCGGGTGAAGATAGTTTGGAGAAAGACATTCGCATCAACAAAAAAATCTTTCATCTATCCCTGTTCACCATTCAAAAACATAAAATTTTGTGTGGCATCATCCAACACCTCAATACTGCGGAAGTACTAGAGGATGAAATTGTAAAACGCACCCAGGCTGTCATCCGCGAAAACCTATCAACAGTGCAAAAAGTAGCCTATTTGTTGGGTGAAAATGCTTCCCGGACGGAGGTAATATTAAACTCTATTATAGAATCGCACAATAAATCAAATGGAAATGATTAGCCAAAACAATTTATTCATCGAAATAGAATATTCACAACTCAAAAAACAGGGTAACTACGTATGTGGAGATGTGTGCCTTTCCAGAAAAATAAAGGCAGAAAATCGAACCATTTCGGTACTGTCAGACGGATTAGGCAGTGGAATTAAAGCCAATATTCTGGCCACCATGACCTCCTCTATCCTCCTCAATTTTATCGCGCTCAACGAGCCCATCAACCGAGTCATCAATACGTTAATCAGCACGCTCCCCATCGACAGCATCCGAAAAATCGGCTACAGCACTTTTTCATTAATAGAAATAGATTCAGATGGGGAAACAAGAATCATTGAATTTGGCAATCCTGCCACACTCATCTTTCGGGGAACCAAAGCAATACAAGCTGAGTCGCAAAAGAAAATGACCCCTGACGAAATCACTATGAGTCAGGACATCTTCTATTCAACTTTTACTGCACAAGAAAACGACCGCATCATTACTTTTTCAGATGGTGTTTCTCAATCAGGAATGGGACGCCACAACATGCCCTTTGGGTGGGATATGGAAGACATTACCCGCCGCATTCAGGAAATATTACAAATAACCCCGTTTATTTCAGCCAAACAACTCTCCGATAAGATTGTAAAACAGGCCGCTATGAATGATCAGTCTATACCCAAGGACGACATTACCTGTAGTGTAATCTATTTGACAAAGCCCAGAAAATTATTGCTCATTTCAGGTCCGCCTTTTCATAAAAAAAGTGATGCATTGTTGGCAAAAAAAACAGCGCAATTTCAAGGCTCTACCATCATTTGTGGTGGAACAACAGCACAAATAATATCAAGAGAACTAGCTCGTCCTATAAAAAACATTCAAATCGGACAACAACTACTGGCACCTCCGGAGGCCGAAATAGAGGGAATAGATTTTGTGACTGAAGGCATACTAACCTTAGGAGAAGTATCAAAACGACTCGAAAACCCACATTTAATCAATGAAAACAATGCTACTCCAGCCGACCATATTGTTCAGTTCCTGCTTAACCATGATGAAATCAACTTCCTTATTGGAACCAAAGTAAATGAAGCTCATCAAGACCCAACACTCCCCATTGAACTGGAAATCAGACGCAATGTCATTAAAAAAATTGCTCGTCTGCTTGAAGACAAATACCTTAAAAATATCACTTTAGCATATCTATAACATGTCGCCAAACAATAACGCCCTTATCACCCACCGCGAATTGCTCGTCCATTTAGCAAGATTACTCGAAAAAAATCAGGTCGCCGAAGGCATCGATAGGATTCCACTTATTATGCGTCCAAAGAAAAAGCAAAATATACGTTGCTGCGTGCACAAAGACAGGGCCGTACTCAAATACAAACTCATGGCCATGCTTGGTTTTGACGTGAATGATGAAACGGATGAACTGACCTCACTCGCTCAATACGCCGAATGGCATAATTTGGAGAGAAACGCTTCAGACAAAATGATGACGGTTGTTGACGAAGCTTGTAGTGCCTGTGTAAAAAACAACTATATGGTTACCAACATGTGTAGGGGATGCGATGCAAGAACCTGCATGGTAAATTGTCCTAAAAAATGCATCAGTTTTGCCAACGGAAGCGCTGTAATAAACCACGACGAATGCGTTAATTGTGGATTGTGCATGAAAAACTGCGCCTTTCATGCGATTGTATATGTTCCGGTTCCATGCGAAGAATCGTGCCCCGTTTCGGCCATCCAAAAAAATGAAGAAGGCATTGAATTCATCAATTTCGACAAGTGCATTTATTGTGGAAAATGCATAACCGCTTGTCCTTTTGGTGCAATTGTGGAAAAAACCAACCTTCCTGAGATATATCGTGCCCTCAAAGCAGAAAATCAAACGGTTGCGCTTATAGCTCCGGCTCTGGCAGGGCAGTTTAAAGCAACATTCGGACAAATAGTCAGTAGTTTAATGCAAATGGGGTTCAACGAAGTAGTTGAAGTAGCTGAAGGTGCTGACATAACCATAAAGCACGAATTCAACGAATTAAAAATGCGCACCAAGCAGGGAGAACCATTTATCACCAACTCCTGCTGCCCTGCCTACAGCAAACTTATCGACTTGCACGTACCCGACCTCAAAGCATACCAATCAAGCAGTTTAACACCACTACAGTATACTGCCCAACTGGAAAAAAAGTCACACCCAAAAGCAACAACCGTGTTCATTGGTCCTTGCATCTCCAAAAGACTCGAAGCCCATCATGATCCAAATGTGGACTTCATGCTCAGCTTTGAAGAATTGGGAGCTGCCCTCATTGCCAAAAACATTGAAGTTGCCCATTGCGAAAACTCGATTCTGTCGACTAAAATCAGCGACAGTGCTCGTCAGTTTCCGGTATCAGGAGGTGTATCTCAGGCCTTGAAAAAGTATGCTGGAAACTCGTTTGACATTAAAGAAGAAATAATCAACGGGATTGACAAAGAAAGCATTAAAGCGGTCAAAAAATTTCTAAAAAATCCGCAAGAGCATCATTTTCTAGAAGTGATGTGTTGCACCGATGGGTGTGTGGGCGGCTGCAATACCATTGCCCGTCCAACCATCGCTAAAAATCAAATTCATCTATTGTTCCCCTCCAAATTATAGCACTATGAAAACAACCATCACCGTAAAAATCTGTGTATCTACCTACTCTTATGTCATGGGGGGAGCTTCACTTATGGGAATCATGCAAGAAATCCCCGAAAGGTTAAAAAACAACATAAAAGTGGAAGGCTCGCTGAATTTGGTCGGAGGGAATGAAGATACGGGTGCCAAGCCACCGTACGCCGAGGTCAATGGAATATTTATTGAAGAAGCTACGGCAGCTAAGATAATTGAACTCATCTTGCTGGAATTTAACAAAAGCAGTATCAACGAAGGAAATTCCTAATAAGTCATCTCCTATCTCAAAATGCAATTCTACTCCGTTTCCTGTTAGGATGCATATTATTTTCATGTTAACCTGTCTGGTGACTGTCACACACAACCTAAATTGATTACCCTTCTCCTGCCCATTTAATTTCTGATCAGCAAACACCTTCTGCGTGAGTGAATTCTCAAAGCAAAAACCACATCACGTTGACTTACTTATATTTACAATTACCATAAGTCGGGGCAAGAACAAAAACCTCCATTAATTTCACCCTTTCGGGTGATAAATAATTCAGCAAAAGGGCCTTTCTTTGCAACATGATCGATAAAACTTCAGTACCAAAGCGGCAAAATACTTTGGGAAGAAAAACATGATCAATTCAAAAAATAATCGGATATTAGCCATTCAAAAACGACAATGAATAACCTATTAAATATGAAAAAATCCGCTCTCATTTTCCTCAGCATTGTATTGGCCTTGCAAATCATGGCACAAGAAAAATCCAGTAGGTTTGCCATCAAATCTGGAATGGTTGAGTACAAACTCACTGGCAATACCAAAGGCACCAAAACATTCTATTTTGATGATTATGGAAATAAAACTTACGAGCATGAGAAATCACAAACTGAAACCAAAATGTTCGGGCAAACCGACCGCAGTGAAACCGACAAGATTGTTATCATAAATGATGGTCATTATTGGTCAATTGACAATATTTCAGGGAAAAACTACGAAGGCAAAAGCCCATTCTACGCCGAAGGAAAAGCCATGATAGAAAACATGACTGAGGCTGAGCAAAAAAAACTTGCCGATGACATTCTTCATTCGTTTGGCGGAGAACGTCAGGGCACTGAGAATGTACTGGGTAGACCTTGCGAAAAAATATCGGTTATGGGCTCATTTTCATGGATATACAAAGGTGTGGTTCTGAAATCAGAAAGCAAGGTAATGGGCATTGTAGCCAATGAAACAGCTATCAAATTTGACGAAAATATTAGCATTCCTGCCAACAAGTTTAATCCTCCTTCAGGACTTACCTTTACTGATGTTGAAAATATGCAGCAAGCCTACATGAATCAAATGAGTGAGTCTATGGAAGATTATGAAGAATATGATGAAGAAAATCAATACGATAACATACATCCGCTTGACTTCCCCTTTCCTCAATTTGCAGCAGCAATGGAAAGCTTTATCCCTGAAGGATATACCAAAACCTTTGTTACTACTCAGGATGGTCAGCATGTAGCTGTATTTAATCAAGGACTAACCAACATTATTTCGGTGGTGGCTACTTCTGCGGACAATATGGAAAACGATGAAGAATTCGATCAATTTGAATCGTTCAATCATGGCGGAAAAACCTTTCGTTACGGAGATTTGTCAGAAGAAGACATGAATGGCAAAGCATTGATTATCCCCTATCCTGAACACAATATGTACATCATTCTGCTTGCAGCTCCCGGGCTTGACAGAGATGCGATGGTGAACATGGCCGACGGATTGTCTTTTTAATTTTAGTCTCTTGATTAAACAAAAACCCAATCATAGATATTAATCATTAACAATAAAAAAAATGAGTGTTTTAGCAATTGTAATTTTATCCATTGTAGGACTGTTAGCCCTGATTACCCTGTCGATGTACAATGGACTTATCCGAAAAAAAAATGAAGTTACCAATGCCTTTGGCGGCATGGACGTACAACTTAAAAAGCGTTACGACCTGATTCCTAATCTAATATCAACCGTCAAGCAATACATGACGCACGAGAGGGAATTACTTACCAAAGTGACTGAACTACGTGGGAAGGCAATGAGTCAAGATCTGAGCAATGATGCCAGAGTAGACATAGACAACCAAATTTCACAAGGTATGAAAGGAATTATGGTGGCTGTTGAAAATTATCCTGACCTGAAGGCTAACCAAAATTTTCTTAACCTACAACGTACCATGAATGAGGTGGAGTCGCAAATATCGGCTGCCCGCAGAGCATATAACGCTGCAGTAACTGACTTTAACAATGGAGTACAAATGTTTCCAAGCAACATTATCGCTGGCATGATGCACCTGAGTACCAAAGAAGTATTCTACATTCCTGAGATTGAACGTCAGAACATAAATGCAAAAGACTTGTTCAACGCTTAAAAAGAGATAAACATAACATAAATTCGCCCTATCTCAAAAATTCTGAGGTTGGGTGGTCATATCAATACATACCTAAAATGAAATCACTCGAAGAATTAAAATATCTTTTTGAGATCCAATTAAAACCTGCTTTAATTTCACTAGAAACCTTGCGTAAAAAACTGATGTCCAAGTACATTTTATATATCCTTGGACTTTTAGTATCCTTTGCAATTCCCTTTTTCTTTGGCCAGCAAATGCATGCTTTGATGTATGTAGGTTTGGGAGGTGCATTGCTATTCATATTTTTACTCGTGATGTTAAATGGACAGAAAAAGATTTACCGGGCTGAGTTTAAACAAAAAGTAGTCAAAGAGATTGTAAACCTAATCAACCCTGAGTGGAATTACCAACCCGATGGTAGAATTAGCGAAATGGATTACCAGAAAAGTGATCTTTTCGACACACATTACGATCGCTATAAAGGTGATGACCGTGTTTTTGGTTCCATCGAAAAAACCGACTTCGAATTCTCGGAGCTTCATACGGAATACAAAACCACGACTACCAAGGACGGTAAAACAGAAGAACATTGGCACACCATCTTTAAAGGTATATTTGCCCATGCGGATTTCAACAAAGAAATAAAGGGAAAAACACTAGTCTTGCCCGACACTGCCGAAAAACTCTTTGGCGGCTTCGGAAAAAAACTTCAATCGATGAGCAGTCGTGGTAAACTCATTAAAATGGAAAATGTGGAATTCGAAAAAATGTTTGTGGTGTATGGGTCCGATCAAATCGAATCGCGTTACATCCTCACTCCCACCATGATGGAAGCCTTGATAAATATAAGGAAAACTTATGGTAAGAATGTTTATTTCAGCTTTATCGGTTCACGCGTGTATTTTGCCATTAGCTTTAACAAAGATCTTTTTGAACCTCGCATATTTAAATCGGGTGTACGTTTCGAAGATGTACAACAAATGAACGATCAAATAAGCATCATTCAAACGCTTGTTCATGAACTTAATTTAAACACCCGCATCTGGACAAAAAACTAAACACATTCGAAAATTTATAACAAAAAATAACCAACTATTATTAATTAATTAATTTAAATCTATGAAAAAGATTTCATTTATTCTGGCGCTGGTCGTAATGGGCTTCATGGCTCAGGCGCAACACGTTTTCGACAATGGTAACATGGCCTTTAATGCAGGTCTGGGTTTGTTATCTGCTGACGGTTTCATTCCATCCATCAACGTAAGTGGCGAAATGGGTATTTTCCCTACAGGGGATGTGGGTTTAATTTCTGTGGGAGCTATTATAGCCTATAAGTATTCAACATATAGTTATAGCAGTGTTTGGCTCGACGAAAACTACAATTACAGTCAATTTACCATTGGCCCTCGTGCCATCTGGCATTTACACACCTTTGCCAGTGACAAATGGGATGCCTATGGTGGAGTAGGCATGGGAATCAGAATGTATACCGACTATTATTGGGATTACGGAACATCAGACGTAGATCAAAAAGCCAAAGTAGCTCCTTACGGAGAAGCCTTCGTTGGTGGTCGCATGATGCTCAAAGACAAATTTGGTCTTTTTGCTGAAGTAGGCTATGGTACTTTATCTGCCGTCAAATTTGGTGTTACTTTAAAGATGTAACCTGAATAAACAATTTTTAGCAAAAGGCCGCTTTGAAATTCAATGCGGCCTTTTGTAGTTATAAAAAAGACCTTAAGCACACGCACATTCGTATTTTCATTTTTATGAAGGTAAAAATACTTAATCAACAGATGAGTATTATACAAATCGATAATACTATTCCTGCTCAAGTTCAATTACCTCAACTATTTGTTCATATAATTGGGGTATTTTATTTTTAACAACATCCCAAACGATTGAATAATTAACCCCCATATAGTCATGAATCAATCTATCGCGCATACCTGCCATATTTCTCCACATAATGGAACCCCATCTAACTTTAAAATCGGCTGGTATTTTTTTTGTTGCCTCCCCTATTATTTCTAAACTTCTCACAACAGCTCTTTTCAACGTTTCATTTTGTAAGAAGTCATCCTTGGTAACATCCTTTGTAATAACGGATAATATAAAAAAACTTTCGTCCTTTATGTGATGAAGGTATTCAATTGGATCTTTAGACATACTGTACCTCATTTAAGATCTTTGGCCCAATATAAGGGCTTAACCCATTTTTCGTTACTAGTTCTACTTTCTCGTGTTTAAAAAGTTCTTCCAATAGGTCGTAAACAGCCATGTAATTATCATAGCTTTCCATATCTGGCTCAAAATCAATCAATATATCAATATCACTTTTCTCTGACTGCTCGCCTCTTAAATAAGATCCAAATAGCCCAACAGTGCGAATTCCAAATCTGGAAAGCGCTGGTTTATACGTTTTAATAGAAGCCAATATATTGTCCTTAGTTGTCATTTGAGTACTTTGCCACAAATATAGTAAACTTTCCATGTGTAAAATATGCCACGTTCAAATTTGCCGACAACCTGAATTTTTGGCCCCCTATTTTTTAGATTGACCACCATTATTTACTATCTTTACTTTTCAAAATTCAAAAAATGACGCTGCTAAATCAAACCCATTTTCCTTTAATGGCTGGGACTACTTACACCATCACTATCACAAGTGATAGTGGGATTGTGGCAATTTTCACAATTAACCAGGACGGAGTTCCTGCATCGATAACACTTTCAGATTATTCTGAAACTGTGGGATCGGCAGCAGGAAGCTATTCAATCGTGGTTACTTGTCCGGATGATCTTTCTTGGACAGGAATAGACGGTGTGTTTTCATCGCCTTCTCCTAATTCAGGAACGGGTTCTCAAACCGTAATAATTAACTACGAGGAGAACACTTCGCCTGATTCAAGAGTAGATGTTCTTACTTTCTCCGGAAGCGGAGTAAGTGCGGATTTCACCCTTACTCAAGTTGGTGCGGGTGCGCCACTTGTAGCTTCTGCTTCGAGTGATAAGGATGTTTATTCTTTATTGCAAACAACACAACTTTTGAATTACTTTCAGAAGGCCACTATGTATTTACCTTGATCGTTAATGACGGTGAAAATACCGCTACTGCCGTAGTTGAGGTAGATGTATATAAGGTATGGTTTTCCCTGGAAGTTGTACCAGAGAGTGGAACAACTGATGATATTATCCATCATCGCATGGACATTCATCAGCGAGATAATGATCCAAGGACAGTAACATACAATTCTGGTTCTTCTGATTTTTATACAGAAGAGGGATCGGGAAATGTACTGGAATGGGATTATCAGTATCCAGAAGGCGTTTATAATGTCGAAGGATATTATGAACTCTCGGACGGAAGTTCGGCTGACACCACTTGGCTGAGTGTTATAGACATTATTCTGGGACAGGAAGAAATTTCTTCTTCAAATATAAAAATTTATCCTAATCCTACTAATGGAATTATCAACATTACAGGAGAGTCCATTGAAAAACTGAGTATTGTTGACATGAACGGTCGTGAGGTTTTCCATCAGGAAAATCTCGGGAAAATGACTCGCATTGATTTGAACATATTGTCCAATGGGTTGTATTTCATGCGTATTATTAGTTCGGATGAAATGCCCGAATATCAAAAGTTAATCAAGAAGTAAAAATAGGCTTCTTCTTGATTGAAAGTATAGATTGAGCTTTGACTTGTTAGTTGTCTGTTATTAAGCGGAACCTTGGCTTGTTCATCTCAGACCAGGAAAAAGGAGAAGACTCTTAAAAAAGTAAATCTATTTTCTCGACCTGCCAGGTTGGATAAAACCTGGCAGGTCATGGGTAGGTTCTTCTCCCACCGGGTTGATCAAAACCCGGCGGGTGGAGAATAAAAATAGTGGCATCAAAGGTGTAAAATACCATCCTTATTTTACAATTAATGCCTGCTTGTCTCAACAATGAATCAAGAAAGAGATTGCACCCCACGGCAGCCTTTTGTAGGTATAAAAAAGAAAAAATGTTAAAAATGACCAAGGTATCAAGCTTGTGTGTATTTTTGAAGTGAAATTTATGCATATGCACTTACAACGGCTTTTTATAATACTTACAATCGTACTCATCGGTTTTCATGGCCATGCACAGCTTGCCGAATTTGGCAGCAATGTCATGCAAAATGAAAAATTAAAAGATACCACACGAACCCTTTTTCAACCCAAGGTCAACGTAAGTATTGGCACCTCCTTTAGTGCTTTTTCAGGAGGCAGCGCTTTCAACACCTGGGTAATGCCGCAAATTACCATGCCAGTGGCCCAACGATGGAATATCTCCTTTGGAATGGGGTATTCAAACACCAATTATAACGGATTAAATCAATGGACTGGTGGCCAAAACAATGCACAATATGGCATGTTGTATGTTTCGGGACAGTATTTAATGAACGAAAAGATTACCCTTACGGGGACTGCTTATAAAAAATGGCTTTTAAACCCCACTACCAATGGCGATGTAATGAACAACGGTTATATGGATTTTAGCACACAGGGCGTTATTTTGGATGTGAATTACAAGGTCACCGACCATTTCCAAATCAATGTGGGCATGGAATACCGTCAACAAAGCAATCCCATGATGCAAGGATTTCAGCAAGGCATGTCCACTGGATTCGACAACAATATGTCTGGCGGATACTACCCATTCCCCTAACCCCAACAACGCTTGTGGGTTAAACAAAACCAAGTTACTTTTGCAAAAAATAACATGTATGAATCTTCAACAACGAATGGATGCCTTTGCGCGACTCGGGTATTTCATGCAACATACGGATAGTGAATCAAATACACCTGATTTCCTTAACGACAACGAAAAAAACGCATTCAAAGCGCTCCAGTTGGAAGTAGTGGATGCTTGTCATTACAATGGTTGGTTTATTGAAGCCAATGTGCGTCAAGCCTTGACCTCTCTGGGTGATGTCATCACAAGTGAGAACCTGCGTGAATGGCTACTACCCTACCACGATAAGCTAACCAACAACCTAGGGAATCGCACCATTGGATTGGTGATGGCTGGAAATGTTCCTGCGGTAGGTTTTCACGATTGGATGAGCGTGTTACTCTCTGGCAACAATGTACTGGCCAAACTGTCGTCTGACGACCACCGACTTATTCCGGCTCTTTCGAATTTACTGCTGGCCATCGAGCCCGAATTTACAGGTAAAATCACCTTTACACGCGACCAACTCAAAGTATTTGATGCCATAATAGCCACCGGAAGCAACAATTCAGCCCGCTATTTTGAATACTATTTTGGAAAATATCCCCACATCATCCGTAAAAATCGCAATGGAGTTGCTATCCTTTCTGGTACAGAAACTGCCGATGAACTGAGCCTGCTGACGGATGACATATTCACCTATTACGGTATGGGATGCCGCAATGTTGCACATGTTTTCGTCCCTCTCAACTATGATTTTACTGCATTACTCGATGCATGTCAACAATGGACTCCAATCAACGAGAATCACAAATACTTCAACAATTACGAATACAATAAAGCTATTTACCTGGTCAATAGTACACCCCATTTTGATGCGGGCAACTTATTGTTGACAGAAAACATTGCATTGGCCTCTCCTGTGAGTGTACTCCATTACGAATACCATCAGGAAATTTTCACGCTGAACGAATCGTTACTTAAGGCAACCGACCAAATCCAATGCATTGTCACCAACAATAAAGAAATTGACAATGCCATTCCTTTTGGAACCAGCCAAAAACCTGCCCTTTGGGATTATGCAGATGGTGTTGACACAATGGCATTTTTATTGAGTTTGTAGCCATTTAAACACCATTAAAACAGGTTACAAACTGCGTTAAAACAGTCAGTTATTAAAGGTTTCAATTTTTCGTAAATTATTTTCAAATAAATTTGGATATTACAACCAAAGGCTATAATTTTGCAGCCCCTAAAAAGAGTAAGAAATATAAGGAAAAATGAAAAAAGATATTCATCCAAAAAACTACAGGTTGGTCGTTTTTAAAGACATGTCAAACGATTACACCTTTATCACACGTTCCACTGTAAACACAAAAGATACCATTGAGTGGGAAGATGGTAAAGAATATCCATTGGTAAAATTGGAAATTTCGAACCAATCACACCCTTTCTTTACAGGCAAAACCAAGTTGATTGACACCGCAGGTCGTGTTGACAAATTTAAAAGCCGTTACAAAAATCATTTTGATAAGACAAAATAAACGCCTCGCTGCGTGATAATATACAGAGTCCTTGCATGTTTCGGCATCAAGGACTTTTTTTATGTCCGAACTACAATTTATTTCACCCTTTTTCGTATCTTTAGGGCAACAGTTACGCAACCTATAAAATTGAAACTTCTATGAATTACATCCTCTTTGACAGCTTTGGAAGAGACAGTCTTATGCCATTTACTTGTACCCGTCCGGTGGCTGATATTCGGATAGGCATCATGACCATCAGAGAAAAATGGGAATTTTTCTTAAAATCAAGCACATCAACACTTACCCAGCCTCATTTAAGTAATAAATATCCTCTCGTTAAAGAAACTGACAATCTCTTACTTAACGGATCGGTATTACCCACTGAGAAAATGATCAATAAGATCAACAAATTAAAACCAGGTCAAATTCTGGCTTCTGAGGATGTTATCATCGCCATGAGGGTAGAAGCATCACAAATAGATGATTTCGCCATGCAGGATGTAAACGATACCGTCGACTTTGAAGAATACTTTGTTAAGCTAAATGAAAATTGGGAGATCTTTTCGCTCAACCCCAAAGCCATTGAAGACGACTTCGCATTGCTTACCAAAGGTCGCACTTCGCAACCCATCAGTAAAACCAACTTTATCAGTGGAGATTCAAAACTGATTTTTCTGGAAGAAGGTGCCAAAGTAGAATTTGCTTTTCTCAACACCCATGATGGCCCAATATACGTTGGAAAAAATGCAGAAATTATGGAAGGCTCTAAGGTGAGAGGTCCTTTCGCCTTATGTGAACATGCCCAACTCAAGATGGATGCAAAAATATATGGAGGTACGACTGTTGGCCCTTATTCAAAAGTAGGTGGTGAAGTAAGTAACTCTGTGATTTTCGGTTACACCAATAAAGGGCATGATGGTTTTCTGGGTAATTCCGTCTTGGGCGAATGGTGCAATCTGGGAGCCGACACCAATACCTCCAATCTAAAAAACACTTACGAAATGGTTCGGTTGTGGTCGTACGACAAAGAAACCTTTGTAAGTACCGGACTGCAATTTTGCGGTTTGATTATGGGAGATCACAGTAAATCAGGCATTAACACCATGTTCAATACAGGAACAGTGGTGGGTGTTTCGTGTAACCTTTACGGCTCTGGATTCCAGCGAAATTTTGTTCCTTCTTTTTCGTGGGGAGGTCCTGCCGGAATGAAACCCTACAACCTCAGCAAAGCCATTCAGGTGGCCAAAGCGGTTTATAAAAGACGTGGAAAGGAATTCGACCAAACCGAGATCGAAATATTCGAATATCTCAACAACAATCGCTCAGAATAGCCATCCCGCTGAGGTTTGGCATATCATTTGACTTCTTAGTATACCTGTTTAATCATCAGGTCGAAAAAACATATAATTTTTTACATAATATTGTTTTACAGTAAGTTGACATATGATAAATTATTTAAACAACTCCTTACTGACATTTTGACCGCACAAATACCAAACTATGGATCACCTTTTGTCATTGACAGATATAATGGACACTGAAACTGAATTTTTCCCCCTTCTCTCCTCTGAAGACGAAGAAGTGATGAATTCTGAGGATGTTCCTCCGGTTTTACCCATTCTTCCTTTGCGTAACATGGTACTGTTTCCCGGAGTAGTAATACCCATTACCGTTGGACGGGATAAGTCGATAAACCTCATTCGTGAAGCCTATAAAGGCAATCGCACCATTGGTGTAGTAACGCAAAAAAATGGAGAAGTGGAAGACCCTATCGAAGCGGATATGTACCGTGTGGGAACTGTGGCCAGAATTATCAAAATACTTCAAATGCCTGATGGCAATACCACTGCCATTATTCAAGGAAAAAAGCGCTTTGAAATCAAAAACATGATTCAAAGTGAACCTTATTTCAAAGCAGAAGTTACAGGTTTCGAAACCAACCACGTGCCCGACAACAAGGTTTTTGATGCATTAATCTCTTCTGTTCGTGATCTTTCAGTACAAATCATTGAAAAATCACCAAACATTCCTTCAGAGTCAGCTTTCGCCATCAACAACATTGAAAGTGCTGTTTTTTTAGTGAATTTTGTTTCATCAAACCTGAATACAGATAATACAACAAAGCAAGCACTGCTTGAAATGACGGATCTGGAAGCCCGAGCTAACAGAGTACTCGAGCTGATGACCGTTGAGCTTCAAATGTTAGATCTTAAACACGACATACAGAAAAAAGTTAAAGTTGATTTAGATAAACAACAACGTGATTATCTGTTGAATCAACAACTTAAAACCATTCAAGAAGAATTGGGTGGCGGCCCACACGATACTGAATTGAAAGAGTTGAGTCAAAAAGCTGCCAAGAAAAAATGGAGTAAAGTGGTAGCTGACACATTCAAAACTGAATTCAGTAAGCTCCAACGCATGAATCCGGCGGCAGCCGAATACAGCATTCAATTGAATTACCTTGAATTATATGTGGAGTTGCCATGGAATGAGTTTTCTAAAGACAACCTTGATTTAAAACATGCCCTCAAGGTGCTCAATCAGGACCATTACGGTCTGGAAAAAATCAAAGAACGCATCATTGAGTATTTAGCTGTTTTAAAGTTAAAAAACAACATGAAAGCCCCCATCCTTTGCTTTGTAGGCCCTCCCGGAGTTGGTAAAACTTCACTTGGGAAATCCATAGCCAAAGCTTTAGGCCGAAAATACCAGCGCATGTCGTTGGGTGGCGTTCGTGACGAATCAGAATTGAGAGGACATCGCAAAACATACATTGGCGCACTTCCAGGCAGGATTATTCAAAACATCCGTAAAGCCAAGACTTCAAACCCTGTGTTCATGCTCGACGAAATTGATAAAGTGAGCAGCAACAATTACAGTGGTGATCCGCAAGCTGCCTTGCTTGAGATTCTTGATCCGGAACAAAATAGTACGTTTTACGATAATTATCTGGAACAAGAATTTGACTTGTCGCGGGTGATGTTTATCGCAACAGCCAATACCCTTTCAACCATTCATCCTGCCTTACGCGACCGAATGGAAATCATCAACCTTTCAGGTTACTTGATGGAAGAAAAGGTAGAAATTGCCAAACGTCACCTGATTCCTAAGCAACTCGAAGAACATGGCGTCAAGAGTAATCAGGTAAAATTTAGCAAAGATCTGATCGAAAAACTAATTGATTTATATACCAGAGAAGCCGGAGTTCGCCTGTTGGAGAAACAAGTGGCAAAGGTGATTCGAAATCGGGCTAAATTCATTGCTATGGATGATCCCGCTGAGCCAAAAATTCAAGCTTCAGAACTCAAAAACATACTTGGCGCACCTATCTATCAAAGAGATAAAGACATCTCTAACGATGTAGCCGGTGTTGTAACAGGACTAGCATGGACTTCAGTTGGAGGCGAAATATTATTTGTGGAAGTAAGCCTTAGCAAAGGAAAAGGGTTACTTAAACTTACGGGTAACCTGGGTGATGTAATGAAAGAATCGGCTACATTAGCCTTAGAATACCTGAAATCGCATGCCCGTGACCTAAATATCAGCGATGAGGTTTTTGAAAAATGGAATGTACATGTTCACGTTCCTGAAGGTGCCACACCCAAAGATGGTCCCTCCGCAGGAATCACCATGCTTACAGCACTTACCAGCGCATTCACCCAACGAAAAGTTAAAGCCAAAGTAGCCATGACAGGGGAAATCACTTTGCGTGGTAAAGTACTTCCGGTAGGTGGAATTAAAGAGAAAATTCTCGCAGCCAAACGTGCCAACATCAAAGAGATCATCCTTTCGTCACAGAACCAGAAAGATATTGAAGAAATTGACGAAAACTACATCAAGGGGGTAACCTTTGTTTATGTTGATAATGCCATGGAAGTATTGGAAAATGCACTTTTAAAAACAAAAGTCGATCGGGCACTCGACATCTAAAAGGAGCAAACGAGAAAAAGCCGTGTAGTTGAACTACACGGCTTTTTTTGTTTTCAAGAGTTTATTGATCTATCTCACCTCCGTAAAGAAGTAAATCTCCATCAAGTTTTTGGCAGACATATCAGCATAAAAACTATCGGGATGATATACCCGAAAATACCCGTTATCAGGGTTATTCGTGATTTTTGACAAAATAGGTTTTACCTGATCAACGCGATTGAAGAGTTCCGCGTAACTGTAAATCACCCGATAGCCATCATTCCCTACAAAACAAACCAGACCGTCTTTCATCCAGCGCTTTACATCCGTTTGCACCTCAGAGGCAATCAATGGGTACAGCGTCATTCCTTCAAAAACCGGAATGGGATGATAGCCCATACCCATGCCATAAAACAAAGAAGAATACGACTCCGTTTGAGGCGCCTTATAATTGGTGTCGATAGTCATAAGTAGCTGATTGTCCAACACCAGTTTAACTTTAGGACTGATGCTATTGCGCAAACTCCTGTCGATGGGATAATTCTTTTTATCGAAAGATTTAACGGTAATCTTTACCGGATTTTCCAACACCCGATAGCTAAACAAATCGTTGGCAGCAATAACTGTCCATTTTTCTGTAACAGGATAATCTACCTCAATTTTATGTGGTTCAATGGGAGCCGACTCAGTAGCAATAATGATTTGATGCGGAAGATGGGTATAGAATATTTCTGCCCAGGAAAAAGTAACCGTTTCACCCAAATCATTTTCAATCACCACATATACATCCATAGCAGGACGAAACTCTGCTTTATTCATTTTGTCAAGGATGAAACCATCCAGCAGATCAAAAAGAGAATAGCCACTGAAACGATAAGCCCCAACAAAATTAACTGTACCAGAATCATTTGGGAGAGCTTCTTTATAAAAAACCTCTCGTTTGTAAAAATCATTCAAATCAACCTGACCTGAATTTTCCACCTCACCACCAACCCAGAGTTCAGAAATCTGCATACTGGTTTCCGGAGTTTTATGGTAATAGCTATTGCCGTTGGATTCATGTTTTGTGGTGGCTCCGGTTATACCATCAGGTTGTTGACTAAAGCAGATGGATATGGTTAAAATACCCATCATTAAAAAGAGAATATTTTTCATTTTGTTATTATTTAGCCCTACTCACTGGTTCAGTAAGGTAATTATTTTTAAAACTTCACCCCTACTTCCAGCACGATAAACCTACCGGGACCTACAGAGCCCTTGCTCTCATATATTTTTTTATCCAGTATATTCTGAATGCTCAAAGTCGCTTTGGTGTATTTAAACAAGTCGCGGCTCAATTTTAAATCGATGGTAAAAGCAGCAGGATATTGATCGCTGAGCACAATGTCGTCGAATATATTCTGATCGTTCACATACATTTCGCCCACATAACGAAGGTTGAGTCCAACATCCACAATCTTGTTTTGAGAATAGCCACCAATAGAAAATGAATGCTTGGGCACATCTGCTAAATATTTACCATCAAGTGACTTAGGATCATTATTGGTCAATGGCGTATACTTCACAATTTTTGAAGAAGCAAAAGCATAGTTCCCAAAAAGAGTGAGAAATCGAAACGCACTGGCCGTTATTTCAGCTTCAAAACCATAGATTTCAACTTCTGAGATATTGGTAGGAATCATGATTGGTCGAGAACCATACCCCATGTCGATGCTGTCCCCCGTGGAAACATAATACAAAAAGTCGGTTCCTTTCGAGTAATAGGTACTAACTGCTCCTCGCAACCATGCAACAGGTTTATAATCAGCTCCAAGCTCAATATTATCTAAATATTCAGGAGTCAGGTCGGGATTGGCCACCTTAAAGCCCCCCCGCACACGTCCTGAACGGCACAAGTCATCAAGAACCGAAGGTCGGAAACCACGGCTGTAACTGATATATATCCGATATTGATCGTTGGGTTTATATTGAGCCGATAATCGCGGACTAAAAGCTCCCCATTCCACATCTTTGTTTTCTGAAAATTGGTACTGATCCATAAAGTTGGTCTCCGCTGACGGATGATTGATGACAAAAGCTCCATCATAAAAACGAGCCCAATCGTATCTAATTCCTGCAATCAGGGTAATTTGATCAGAAAAAAAACCAATTTCATCCTGAAAATAAGCTCCATAAAAGTTCATTTTACCCCGGTTATCTACCTGATCGGTAGACGTATAATAAATGTCGGAAGCATCAACTTCCCCGTTTCGGATATCTATTCCGGTGGTAAACCCATGACGCCCCAACTGATAATTAACGCTTGTAAGTACGCCATAATCAGTGCGCAATGATAGCACATCATACCAGGTATAATCATCTTTGTACCACTCGCTCACACGCTTGTATTTTTCACGGATATAAAAAACTGAGGCATTCCAGTTTAACTTGCCCTGCTTTCCGTTGAAAGTTGAGCGAAATTGATAGGTATCATGATCAGTGGTATTTCCCAGAGGTTGATATACTTTTTCACCGGTTCCACGAACATCATCGTACAGGGTAAAATCTACAACCGCATGAAACTTCTCCCCGGCATCATAACCAGCTTTGAGGCTGAGTGCCTTTTCCTCAAAATTGGATTTTACAATGAAAGGATTGGATTCCTGATCGGGTATCGACTGGGTAATATACCCATCGCTTTTGCGATAAAAACCGTGAGCACTCCAATAAAAACCATTTTTCATCAGCCCGCCAAGGGAAGCCCTACCGCCAAAAGTATTGTAAGTTCCATAATTTACAAAAGCCTCTCCCTGAATCTTTTCAGTAGGTCGTTTATTTACAATATTGATAATCCCACCCATGGCATTTCCGCCATAAAGTGCCGAGCCCGGACCTTTTACCACCTCAATGCGTTGGATATCTCCGGTTGAAATCAAATTCCAATTGACGGAACCACCATCGGCCTTATTTACCGGAATTCCGTTAAGCAGCACCAACGTGCGCCCTTGCTCCTTGGTTCCGAGACCGCGCATCGAGACCGTGGCTTTGTGAGAAAACGGTCCAAAGGAACGACTGGCAATCACACCGGGCAACATCGATAACAATTCATCCACAGTTTGCGAAGCCGTTAGCTCAATACGTTCGGTAGTAATCATGTTGATTCTGCCGGGCACATTGCTTATAAGGCTATTGTTTCTGGTGGCAGAAACTTCAACCTCATCCAACAGAAAGTAATTGAATATCAGTTTAACATCTACTTTTTGCAATACCCTTTTTTGCAACAACACATTCACTGTTTGGGTTTCATATCCCATGGCTGAGATGGTCAACTCAAGTTCTCCTGGCAACAAACTATCCAACTCAAAACGTCCATTGAGATCAGTGGTGGTTAAAAAACCCTTACAGGATACATGCGCTCCGGCGATGGGACTGTCGTCGGAATTATCACTAACCATGCCTTCCAATCGTGATTGAGCAGACAATACATGGGTAAAAACCAACAGTAGAAAGATTATTACAGGTATTCTCATGACAAATAATTATTTTAGAGAATCTATGAATATGAAGCCACCAAACAGGCTATTCTTGAATTTTAATATCTAATTCCATATAACCTGTGGTTTCCGTATCAGAGTGAACAACCCGGATTAATCCGTATTTACCATCGGTGGTTTTAAAAGGGACTATCCTATCGGAATAAATGTATTTACATAAACCGCTCACACTTTGAGGATCATAAGATGCCACCAAAAGACTGTCGTTTTGAGCAATTTCAAACTGCAACGGATCTACAAGGTTATTATCAGAAGCATTGTAATCGTACAAGGTAGAATTGCGGATTTCCCAATTGGAAATGAGCGGATAATGGGTAGTAACTGAACTGCTTCCGGTATAAGCCGGACAACATAACGTAGGTGACATAACTCCACCGGTCATGTACACAAATCCAACCAAATCAATTTGTGATTCAAATCCGGTTAATTCATCAGAAGTATAACAGATACCGGTATGTAAATCCAAATATTGGGGAAACTCGTTATTTTGCTGCATACCGATTTTTACCGAGGGAAAGTGTTTTATCGCACTGTAGGCAGAACCTTCCCCAAGCAAGACTGTCATTTCTGAAACCGCCGAATCGCGGTTGGCATTTAGCACCACAAATTGCCACAATTCTTCTGATGCCGAAGACTTTACAGCGTTCATGGTAAAGTCTAATCCACCTTTTTCGATGAACATACCACGATCGAGTTCAGTAATGGAAATTCCATTGACGATTCGGCGAACAATTAAATTGGTGATGGGAGCACTACCTCCACTGGCAGTTATTCCAAAAGCAAGTTTACCACCCACAGGAACTTCCTGTCCCGGGGTGGTATAATCACCTGTTTTTAGCACAACCAAGGGGTCAATCCGAGGATCATCGCTTTTGCTACATCCCTGAACCATGAGGACAACTAATAATACGATTGCATAAATTGGACGCATATTCAAGTAATTAACTAGCAGAAAGCTCGTTGCTGTTTATTTTATTTTATATTCGAATTCAACGTATCCGGTGGCACCTTGCTCAACAGCAGTAACTTTAAGCACACCAAAAGTACCTGCAGCTGTTTTAAACGCCCAGATGTCATCCACTTGCATATTTTTAGCTTTGCGGTTTCCACTGGTTTGTTCAGCATTGAAATAACCTTCAATAACAGCATCACCATCCACCAATGCATCAAACTGAGCAACTGTTATGTCAGTAGCAGGAAGGGTAAAATAGGTCTGGTTTAAGGTTGTCCAAAACTCAGGAGCAGTTTCTCCGGTAAAAATTCCTGAAATGTTTGATCCTGGAGCTGCCAAGGCGATAAAGTTATCACTGGCCTCTTCATAAAAACAAAGAATATCAATAGCTGCCTGATTTACAGCCGCATCAGCCTGGGTATAAACCTTTTTTTCAGATATGGATAAAAATCCACCATAAGTGGCATTGGTTTGAGCACCAATTTTAGCCATGTTTTTTTCGGGCTCTGAATCGTCTTTTTTACAACCTGTAAATCCTGCAAAAAGCAGTAAAGAAAGCGCTACTACGCTAAAGAATTTTGTGTTCATTTGATTTGATTTATTGAGTTAATCGATGTGCATACCATTGCATATCGGCGGGCAAAACTATGATATTAATTTTATTTAACAATCAACTGAAAAGTCATTTTTAACTAAAAACGTTTGTTTATAATTATTCTATGTAAGACAGACCTAATCAATTGTTAATAATCAGATATGTAGTTATTTAGATGTATTCAATTGCTCAATCAAATAATATCAGGCATCAAAAAAAAGAACTGAATTGGCTTTAAAACTTACCCAAATTGGCTTGCCATGATGCAATTGAAGATGATCGGATGAATGGTCAGAAATGCGTGCTGACAACTGAATTCCAATGTCAACAACCACCTCTAATCCAGTGGTTGTTTTAAAGATTTCGAGAATGACGCCCTTGAAATTATTTACCGCACTTGACTGAATTTTTTCTTCAGATAAGGTAATGGCTGTTCCTGGAATGGAAATATACCCTTTGGATTGAGACAAAGATGAAAACGGAATAAGGATGCTCGTTTCACCCACGGTCATTTGAAGCAGGCCAGGATATTCGCCTGAAGGTTCCACGTGGCCTTGAAAAAAGTTATCCATCCCAATAAAATTGGCGACAAAAGCAGATTTAGGTTTTTTAAAGACCACCTCTGGTGTTCCAGTTTGTATTATTTGTCCTTGTTCGATGATGGCCACTCGGTTCGCAAGCGATAAAGCTTCTTCATAATCGTGGGTCACGTGAATGATGGTTTGTCCTTGCTGATGCAGCTTTCTCAGTAGCGTTAACATGCCTCTTTTGAGCTGAACATCGAGAAACGACAAGGGCTCGTCGAGCAAAAGTATTTTGGGATTTGTGGCCAATGTTCGGGCTATCGTCACCCGCTGCAATTCACCTCCTGACAAGCTGCCAATATTTCTGTTTAACACAGATTGAATCTCAACCTGCTCGGCCAACTGTTCTACTCTGGTTTTAATCTCCTTTTTTGTGAATTTCCTAATCCTCAGTGGATAGGCAATATTATCAAAAACATTCATGTGCGGAAATAGTGTCGGTTTTTGATACACCATACCCATATTTCGCTGCTGAATGGGCGTATTCAAGATACTCTGTCCATTCATTAGGATGTCACCCTTGTTAGGAATGAGCAATCCGGCAATGGTTTCCAAGATCATGGATTTACCTGCTCCCGATTTACCAATCAGGACAAAATAATCGCCTTGATCAACGGTAAAGTCAATGTTTTTTAAGGAGAAATTTCCTGCCTTTTTATGAATGTTCTCCAGTTTCAACATGACTCGATTTTTTTGAAAATAATTTCATGACAATGAAAATTACCAGACAAATGACAATAAAAAGGACTGTTACAGGTTTGGCATATTGCAAACCATAAGCGTTAAACCTTTCAAAAATCATAACAGGAGTAATCATGGGATGATAAGCAATGATGATTACCGCACCAAATTCACTCAATCCCCTCCCCCACATCATTATTAATCCGGTAAGGATGCTGCGCCAGGCCAAAGGAAGGGTTATGGTAAAGAAAACCCTTGTTTTGGAAGCACCTAAAGTCATGGCCACCTTTTCGAGCCTCAATGGCACGTGCTGGAAGCCATCGATGGAGGCATTGATGAGATACGGAAGGCTCACAAAGGCCATGGCAACCATTATCCCGGCAGGGTTATTGACAAAGCTAAAACCCAAAAGCTCTGCCAATTGTCCCAACCAGGTATCTCGCGAGATAATCCCCAACAGGGCAATCCCTGCCGCTGAATGCGGAATTATCACAGGGATATTGATGATACCCAGAATTAGTTTTCTGAGAACAAATTGCTTTCTGGCCAACAAATAAGCCAATGGAATGGCTCCCACCGAAAAGAAGACCGTAGCGGCCATAGAAGAAGAAATAGTCAGCCAAATGCTCTTTTGCACCTCAGTTTCCTTTGCAGTTTCGAACAAACTAACAGGAGTGGTGGTTAGAAACATCCCGACCAAAGGTGCCAGAATAAACAGAAGGATGAGTCCTGCAAGGAACATAAAAACCAGACTGATGGCATCTATTTTTTTCATCTCCACAAATTTTGCGTTTAATTTAAAGGCGCACTCGCAAAAACCTTCAAATTGAAAGGGATAAACTCAAAGGTGGAGGAAGCAGATGGAACTACTGAAGGCTGTCCCATTTTTTGCATGATGGCCATTCCTTTGTCCTTCGACAAAACAAACTCTACAAAGGCCAGCGCCACGTCTTTATTGGTTGCGTTATTCGGAATGGTAATTCCATACACCATGGGTTCACCCTTTTGAGTGATTTTTTGTCCGGGGGACTTTCCATTGATTTCAACCGTAACCGTATTATATAAAGAGGTTAGCTCCGGACTCTTCAAATTAACTTCATCAGGCAGCAAGATGTATTTGAGGTGATGCTGCTCAGCCACTGAACGATACAAAAAGATATAGTCTACATTTCCAGTTTCGAGCAACGCCAACAAGTCCGTTTCTTTGGGACGGATGTTTTGCTTGTTCTTTTCCATCAGTTGCTCCGATAATCCCGGTTTTTGATAATAGATCTCCGCTAATTTTGAAACAAGCACCGACCGGTAGCCACAAGGATCGGAATTAGGGTCAGCCCGCCCAATTTGCACCTCCGGATCGAGCATTATCTGATACCAGTTATCTGGGTTTATCAGTTCACTTTTTCTGGATTTATCATGATAAACAATGGCCATTTCATTGGACGCAAATTGGATATTCCAGGTGGCAAATTGAGGGATTAACAGTTTATCAATCACAGTATAATCGGCGGAAGCCATGATATCACATGGCTTTCCCAATTCGGTAATTTTGC
The DNA here is from genome assembly GCA_041582875.1 of Bacteroidales bacterium. GTDB lineage: Bacteria > Bacteroidota > Bacteroidia > Bacteroidales > F082 > UBA6244. The sequence continues at coordinate 42,702 of JBFHGX010000018.1, forward strand.
GTGCACAGGCAACGCTACCAGCAGCTTCCAACAGGATATTCACTTCAGGATGTTCACTTTCGAATGCCTTAGACATTTCCCGCATGGGAACAGAAAGGCTTCCTGCATGAAATATGATCAGATCACCGGAGAGCATCTTTTGATTAGGAACAGGTTGCGCTGTCAGGTTGCTCATTGTAAAAACAAACGACAGCAAAATTGACCATACGAAATAAGGAATTACTTTTTTCAACACATTCAATTTTAGCGATATGTATATGTATTCATAACGGCAAAAATATGGTTTTTTTGCTTATTTTGTGGGTATATATGAAAACCGTCCCTGATATTTCCCCTTCTCTTGTCCGTGTTCGTATACCATTGGAATGAACACAACAAATCATTGCAATGAATAAAAAAAACATTGCAATGACTTCACTCATTCATTGCGATGCTTTAACCTGTTCATTGCAATGAACGGATCAATTCATTGGAAAGACTTGAAATGACTTTGTCAGAATAGCAAAACAAGTAACTTTTCAAACTAAAAAGCCCATTCTATTTCACCACAAACCGACAGGTAATTTTCTGGTTTTGGCTCAAAACAACAGCTTGATAAATCCCTGGATTCCAATCTGTCAAAGAAACAACCGTTGGCTTTCCGTCAAAGTGATTTAATGCAAATACCTGATGACCTGCCATATCATAGCAAACCATAGACATATCAGCACCTTTCGCATATGGAGCATAAAAGGTAATTTGATCCTGTGCAGGATTAGGATAACCCACCAACCGATCACCTGCTATCTCTCCCCACTGCGGCGCACCCAATATGGTGGTGGATTCTTTTAATACAATGTTGTTGTTTTGATCGAAATACAACACACCCGGCTCCTGATCCACCTCAAACACAAAATGCTCATGGCTTTCGGCGTTGTGAACACGAAAAACAGTATCTGTTAAATCGTAGAAAAAGACCAGAATTTCAATATCCATTGGAAAGAATGATCCGTCAGACTGCACCTGATTGGTTTCAAAATGCACATTCCATGTTCCAGAATCGTTTTCTTCAAAATAATACTCATTGAAATACACCGGATGGTTGGGCTGTTTCACCCATGCATCAAAATACCAATGCAAATCCTCACCAGCTACTTCACTTATTTTCTCCGCAAAGTCATCCGTTACAGCCGTCTTAAACTTAAAGTCTATCGTGTCTTGGGCATAACTTTTAATGGCTTCAAAATACACCTCATCTCCAAGCAAATACCTCAACTGATGTAGAATACACGCCGACTTTGTATAGGTTATGGCATAATTGAACAACACATTGTTATTGGGTGGGTTAGCAATCCATGAAGGATTGTAAATGGCCCAACCGGGATTTTGTGTCAGATAGGTGCTCGCATAGCTTAATATCCTGTTTTTGTATTGGTTGTAGTCCATACGGCCTGCCCAAAAAGCCTCCGACCAAGTAGCAAAACCTTCGTTTAACCACAAATCGGCCCAGGTACCCGGACTTATCATATCGCCAAACCACTGATGAGCAAACTCATGCGCCATCAGACTCTCGTACCAACAATCATAACAAAGGGTGGTGAGCGTTTGGTTTTCCATGCCGCCCCAGGTAAACTCATCATTCGCCGTGGCAAAACCGCTTTTGGTAAAGGGGTATTCTCCATAAAAATTGGAGAAATAATAAGCCATATTGTTTACCTGAGCCATGTCGGTAATAAAGGGTTCATCATCGCCATAATAGTAAACAAAGGGCACTTGAGCTCCATCAGAA
>JBFHGX010000019.1:0-41612 GCA_041582875.1 Bacteroidales bacterium
CCGGAAACCTTCCAAAAGATTTTACCCTTTATTATTATTGACGAGAAACCTCAAACGAAACTAAACATCAATAACATTTCATTTAAGGACCTGCTACGACATCCTTATTTCGATTACGAATCAACCAAAGCTATCATCAATGCGAGAAAAAAAATCGGAGGATTTCAATCGTTGGATGAACTAAAGCAAATACCGGCAATTTCTGATAGCCTGTATAATAGGGTACTCCCCTACATTGGCATTAATTAACCATGACAACCGATTCAATTTGATAATCAAAAACAGGCCTGCTTTTATGAAAATTGTATCTTCGACGCAAATTTTTTCGACATGGGAAACATTTCCACTACTATAAAACAATACCCCCGCACCTTTTGGGTAGCTAACACCCTTGAACTTTTTGAAAGACTGGCCTATTACGGTTTTTTTATGCTCTTCGCCAATTACCTGACCGGGTCAACTGAAAGTGGTGCTTTAGGGTTTTCGCAATCTCAAAAAGGATGGATCATGGGTGTTGGAACGGGAATATTGTATTTTCTTCCGGTGCTTACCGGAGCGATTGCCGATAAATATGGATTTAAAAAAGTGCTGATATTAAGCTTTACCATTTATTCAAGTGCGTTTGTTTTACTTCCTTTTTTCAACTCCTTTGCCGGAGTTTTTATCATGTACATCTATTTGGCTATTGGCGCAGCCCTTTTTAAACCAGTAATTTCAGCAACCATTGCCAAAACTACCAATCCCGAAAATTCTTCCATTGGCTTCGGCATTTTTTATATGATGGTGAACATTGGATCCTTCTTAGGTCCACTACTTACCCTCTTTTTTAGAGAAGGAGATTCATATCATCAGGTATTTTACATCTCTGCCGGATTCATATTAGTCAATTTCCTACTCCTTTTGTTCTACCGCGAACCCGACAAACAAGTCAATAAAAGTTCGTTTACCGACGCCATTAAAACGGTTTTTGGCCACATATGGGAAGTTCTGTTGGATTTCAAATTTGTTATTTTTTTACTCATAGTCTCTGGATTTTGGATCATGTATTTACAGCTGTTTTTTACCTTACCGGTATTTATTGCTCAATGGGTTAATACAGAAAACATGTTCCGGTTTTTTCAGGAAAACCTTCCTTTTGTAGCCGAACATTACGCTAAAAATGGCCAGATGGATCCTGAATTTATCACCAATTTCGACGCTATGTTCATCGTTCTGTTCCAGATTATCATTTCGGCTGTTGTTATGAAATGGAAAGCGCTTAACAGCATGATCACCGGTTTTATTATTGCCTCCATAGGAATGGCCCTTACTCTTTACACCCAAAATGTAATGTTTATTCTGGCTGCCATGTTTATCTTCTCCATCGGTGAAATGGCTGCTTCTCCAAAAATCACCGAATATATTGGTAGCATTGCTCCACCAAACAAAAAAGCGCTCTACATGGGTTATTCTTTTATACCTCTATTTATAGGGAACCTGGGAGCAGGATGGATTTCGGGCAGTGTATACCAACAACTCTCCGACAAACACTCAATGGTGCTAAAAACCATCACTGAAAAAGGATTAACCTTTGACGCAAGTTGGACCAAGCAAGAATTCTTTACCCATGCAGCACAATCGTTACATATGTCCGACAGCGAATTCACCAGCTATTTATGGAACACCTTTAATCCCAATACTATCTGGATGGTTGTCTTTGGAATTGGACTTACTTCGGCTTCATTGTTGTGGTTATATAACCATTTTATCATCCAGCACCGATCAGGTAAATAGGTAAAAAAAACAGATTTATTGATTATGGTCACCGCCTCATATAGTAGATTTTACTACATTTGTTTGCTGATTAAAATTAAATGTTAACTAAATATTAAAATCATGAAACACCTTTCACGTTTATTTACTTTGGTTGTTGCTATGGTTTTCACGTTAAGTGCGGCCAATGCGCAAAATACAGTGATGACTAAAGCCCAGGCTCTTGGCCTGAAAAGCAACAGTACAGTGCAACAAGCACCTGCAAATGTGCAACAAACTGCTTCAAGAACGATGTTCATTGAAGAAGGATTTGACACAGATTTCCTGCCTGTTGGCTGGACACAAGACATCATGAATGCAGCAAACACCTGGATTCAAACAAACCCTGAAAACAACAACTTTAACGAAATTGATGTAAACAGTCTGTTCTCTGCCATGGTTCCATGGGTAGGAGAAGATCAGGATGAATGGCTTTACACTCCGGAAATTGACCCAATGGGTGAAGAACCATTAACCATTAACTTTTATGCTGGCGTTAGCGGTCCTTGGATTGAATTTGCTACCCTCAAATGTCATATTTCCAATGACGGTGGAACAACTTGGACCGAGCTTTGGAATGCTGCTGACGAAATTGACCCTGCAGCTGATTGGGCTTGGAACTACGTAAGCATTGACATCAGTGGCTATTCAGGATCTACCTTTATGGTGGCTTGGCAATATGTTGGTAACGATGGTGATTTGGCCGGTATCGACGGTGTTCAAATCAAAGCTGGTTACGACTACCTGTTTTTTGATGATATGGAAGGCTACACAGCTGGTGTAAAATTAGCTGATCAAGCTGATCCAGACTGGTGGACAACATGGTCGAATGCTCCCGGTGGTGCAGAAGACGGTATGATCTCTACTGATCAGGCTCACAGCCCTGTTCAGTCATGTTTAATTGATGGTACCAACGACCAAGTACTAAAACTTGGAAACAAAACTTCAGGTGCATATATCTTTAGCGTATACTACTACATTCCTTCTGGTTTTGGTGGATATAACAACATGCAGCACTTTGAAGCTCCTGGTAATGAGTGGGCTTACGAAGTTTATTTTGGCGCAGCTACAGGAAATGAAAATGGTTATATGTATGCCGGTGGCCCGGATGCTATCCCATTTACATTTGCTCACGATACATGGATTAAACTGGAAACATGGGTTGATCTGGATGAAGATATGGCTATCTTTATGATTGACGACGAAATCATCGCTGAATGGCAATTTAGCCTCCAAGCTCAAGGTGATCCAGGAACCAAACAAATTGGTGGTATTAACTTGTATGCCGGTGCTCCTGAAGGCGACGTTGCAAAATATTATTTTGATGATGTAGCTTATATCGTTTTAGATCCAGGTGTTACCAATCCTATCATTGCCATTAGCACAAGTCCTATTAACACAGTTCTTGAAGAAGGTACTTCTACTACTATTACCCGTGCCATGAGCAACAATGGCGAATCTGACTTGGTATACGAAGTTATCCCAACATACGCTTTCACAACTAAAGCTCTTGACATTGAGCCAGCCGGTTCACATTCAGCTAAAGTGCGTGCGTCAGAATTTATTGCAGCTCCTAATTATGTTCCTGCCAACAGCAACCCATCAAACCGTGACGTAGTTTTAAATTACGATGGTGACAATGCAAGTGCTATTGGTCGTGATACTGATTACGAATACAGAGTTTCAGCTATGTTCCCAGTAGATATGATCCAACCTTACATCGGAATGGAAATTACTTCTGTTGAAGTATACATCAACGACCCTGTTACTGCTGCTAAGATTCAAATTTATGATATGGGATCTATGTTAACTCCTGGTCCAGGTGAATTATTACTTGAGCAAGCCTTTACAGGTACCCCTATGAGTTGGAATACAGTTATTCTTGATACTCCCATCAAAATTACCGGTAAAGATATTTGGGTAGGATGGTGGATGTCAGCTGCTGGTGGAACTTTTGCACCCGGTACTGACGCTGGTCCAGCCAATCCAAACGGCGACTGGATTTCAACAGGTCCAGGTTGGAGTCATCTTGGTGACAACCCAGACTTAAACTACAACTGGAATATCCGTGCTAACCTGACTGGTGATCCTATCACACAATGGTTATCAGCTAACCCAACCGAAGGTACTTTACCTCAAGGTGAAAGTGTTGATATCGACATCACTTTAGATGCTACAGGATTGGCTTCTGATCAATACAGTGGTAAAGTTCTTATCAGAAGTAATGACCCAACAGCTGAAATGGTTTCCATCAATGTAATTATGGTTGTTACTGTAGGTGTTAATGAAAACGGTGAGCAAGAGTATGTTTCTGTATATCCTAACCCTGCCAGCACCATGCTGAACGTAGGTTCAAACGGAGAGGTTACCAATGTTCGTTTAATCAATACCGTTGGTCAGGTTGTATTTGATAACGTGGCTACTCAAATTAATGTGAGCGACTTAGAGGGTGGAGTTTATTTCATCCAAATCGACACCAAAAACGGTACAACTACACAAAAAATTATTATTCAATAGGTTCACCTATTGCAAAAGCCTCGCTTTGAATCAAAGCGAGGCTTTTTTTTATCATGACAAATAACCACCAACTTAGTTCAGTAGAATTATTCAGGTCACTAAAAACCAATCAGTTCTACCAGTCTGTTGCACGACCCATTATCGTGGCAGATAACCTGCGTACGCCCGAAAACATGGGAGCAGTGCTTCGATTGGCGGGAAACATCGGCGCAAGCCTTACCCTTTTCGTAAACGATACAACCCCCAATTTTAAAACCTACAAAATTAAGCGTACAGCCTCCGGAGCTTTTGAGAAATGCCAGTGGGAAATAATTACAACTCATGAACTCCCGCAGTTTCTGCCTCCGGATTATCAGGTGGTAGCCTTGGAAACATCCTCCACGGCAAAAAACATTTACTCTACACCTTTACCCGAAAAGATGGTTATGATGGTGGGAAATGAACTCTATGGAATATGTCCACAACTCATGAATCTAGCCAAATTTAGCGTCTACATCCCCCTCCCGGGAGAAATTTATTCGCTCAATGTTACACATGCTTTGTCGATAGGACTATTCGAGTGGTACCGACAAAGGATATCGTTATGAGTTGGAAGTGTCAATATCGACAGTCAAAACAAACCCAGGTACAGCAGTTTTTATTAACTTTACAGCCTGTTTAACCCTAAAAAGAAAAAATGGAAAAAGTTAAAGCCTTTATTAGTGAAAACAAAGAACGCTTCATGGAAGAACTCTTTGAAGCCATACGTATCCCTTCTATCAGTTCCATCGCCGATCATAAACCCGACATGATTAAGATGGCAAACCATTACAAGGAAAGCCTGTTAAAAGCCGGTGTCGACAAAGCCGAAGTAATGCCAACAAAAGGCAATCCGGTTGTTTATGCCGAAAAAATTATCGACGCCAATCTCCCAACAGTTTTGGTGTATGCCCATTACGATGTCATGCCGGTGGACCCCATCGATTTATGGACTTCTCCTCCGTTTGAGCCGGAAATCAGAGATGGCCATATTTTTGCCCGTGGCGCCGACGACGACAAAGGTCAGGGATTTATGCACATCAAAGCTTTTGAAACTTTGGTTCAAACAAACAACCTGAAGGTGAATGTAAAATTCATGATTGAAGGTGAAGAAGAAATAGGTTCAGTGAGCCTTGGAGCATTTTGTGATGAACACAAGGAAATGCTTAAAGCCGACATTATCTTGGTTTCGGATACCGGCATGATCGCCAAAGATATTCCTTCCATTACGGTTGGTCTCCGCGGATTGGCCTACTGGCAAGTCGAAGTAACCGGTCCTAACCGTGATCTGCATTCAGGACTTTTTGGTGGAGGTGTTGCCAACCCTATCAACGTACTTTCAAAAATGATTGCCTCCATGACCGATGAAAACAATGTAATTACCATGCCTGGTTTTTATGATGATGTATTGGAATCAACTCTGGAAGAACGCGAAAAATTGAACAAGGCACCCTTTGATTTAAATGAATACAAAGCCGCCATTGATGTTGAAGAAGTTGCTGGTGAAACAGGGTATACAACTATCGAAAGGACCGGAATTCGTCCTTCATTTGATGTTTGTGGTATCTGGGGAGGTTATACCGGAGAAGGTGCTAAAACCGTACTTCCTTCAAAAGCTTATGCAAAAATTTCTTCTCGTCTGGTTCCAAACCAAAACAATGAAAAAATTGCAAAAATGTTTGAAACCTACTTTGCCAGTATTGCACCTAAATCGGTGAAAGTAAAAGTTGATTCATTGCATGGAGGTCAAGCTTATGTTTGCCCTATCGATCTGCCGGCATACAAAGCAGCTGAAAAAGCTTATACCAAGATTTACGGAAAAGTACCTGTTCCAACCCGCAGCGGAGGAAGTATCCCAATCATCTCAACTTTTGAAGATAAGCTGGGAATAAAATCTATTTTGATGGGATTCGGATTGGAATCAGATGCTATTCACTCGCCTAATGAAAATTTTCCTGTGGAAAATTTCTACAATGGCATTGAAACCATCACTTGGTTCTATGATTTCTTCGCCAAAGAAATGGCATAAACCCTCAACTAAACTTGTTCTGGGTTTCTACCATTTTAGAATTCCATTTTCAAATGCATAAAAAAGCGGGAAGTTTGATTTAATCAAATTTCCCGCTCTTGTTTTCTGACCTAAGAAGCCAAAAATCTATCTTCAACTAACCCTTACATTTCATCAGTTCTTGGTCGACGATGTTTGCGTTTGATGGGTTTTTTACTTTGCTCATCTTTATTATTGATAAAACTACGGATGCGCTTTCGTCCTACATAATCCGATTGTTCCCACTCTTTTCTTCGCTCACTATCGCCAGGCTTTTCTTCATCCTTCCAGCTTCCGGGACGCTCTTTACGCTTTTCATCAAAAGTACGATCTCCCTTACGATCAAATGAAGGCTTGTCTCCTCTTTTATTATCAAAATGCTTACGTTCACCACCCCTTTCAAATGAGGGTTTACGATCAGCACCTCTTTCAAATGAAGGACGCTCTCGCCGATTGTCATCAAAACGCTTTTCGCCGGTTCTTTCCTTGAAGGAATCCTTACGAACATGATCTCCTCCTCTTTCGGAGCGTGGTCGATCGCTTACGTCTCGGTTTTCCTCCCCATAACGCTTGCTCCCCTGATAAACTTCAAATTTTAGAAAACGGGTTTCAATGGGTCCATTGTACAAAGGTATCCGTCGTGCAGGACGCAATCCAATAAACTTAAATGTATCCATACTGGGCGTGATCACCCAAGCATCATATCCCGTAAAATTCTGTTTCAGGCTATCTCCAATGCTACGATACAAGTCTTTTAACTCACCCCTTTCTTCCAAACGCATCCCGTAAGGGGGATTCATAATGATAATTCCTGAATTGGCTTCTGGTTTAATAGAATCAAAAAAGCGACAATGCACTTCAACATCTTTATGTAAACCGGCACTTTTAAGGTTGTTCTTGGTAAACCCAATGGCTTTGTCCGACCGATCGGAAGCAACAATTTTATGGCTAAGCTCACCCATATGGCTATCAGCCTCTTCTTTAACTTGCTGCCACAAATCCGCATCAAAACCTTCCCAATTCATAAAAGCAAAATCTTTGCGGTAGTATCCTGAAGGAATATGCATGGCAATCATGGCTGCCTCAATGGCAATGGTACCCGAACCACACATGGGATCATAAAAATCAGTATCTCCTTTCCATCCGGTCAGGTGAATCATTCCTGCAGCCAACACCTCATTGATGGGAGCTTTATCAGCCGCCACACGGTATCCTCTTTTATGCAAAGAGTGCCCGGAGCTATCCAGTGATATGGTACACAAATTATGGCTGATATGAACATCAACAAAAATATGCGGATTATCAGTATCCACCCATGGACGCTTACCCAGCTTTTGCCGAAACTGATCAACAATAGCGTCTTTGGTTTTGAGAGCTACAAAATGACTATGATCGAGCTCTGAATGAAAAACATTGGCTTCTACCGAAAAGGTTTGATCCAATTTAAACACTTTTGTCCAGTCCATTTGAAACACCTTGTCGTACAATTCATCCTCGTTGGTCACTTCAAAAACACCAATGGGTTTTAAAATACGAATAGCCGTACTAGCCATATAATTGGCCTTGTACATCATAGCAAGGTCGCCTCTGAACTTAGCTCCACGCTTAATAGGCTCAGCATCAATAGCTCCAAGAGCAGTTAACTCGGCGGTCAATACATTTTCAAGTCCGGCAAATGTTTTGGCAACAAAATCCATACCGGGCACATATTCTTTAAGAGATTCCATAAGGGCGCAAAATTAACTAATTTAGCACGACAAATATCAAAGCTGTAAACTTTTAAATAAATCGCATGACAATCGAAGAGGCGCAAAAAACAGTGGATAACTGGATCAAAACCACCGGAGTTAGGTATTTCAGTGAATTAACCAATATGGCGATCCTCACGGAAGAGGTAGGTGAAGTAGCACGAATTATTGCACGAAAATATGGCGATCAATCGTTCAAAAACAATGAAAGCGACAAACAACTGGCCGATGAGTTGGCCGATGTTTTTTTTGTAATCATCTGTTTGGCCAATCAAACGGGTATTAGTTTAACCGATGCACTTATCAAAAATTTGGCGAAAAAAGAGACCCGCGATAAAGACCGCCACAAAAACAACGAAAAACTTCAATCGTAAACCGTTTTCATTTTATCGATTTACCTCATGCATTTCTGCTCAAGTAATATAACCCGAAACAAAGCCGAATGAAACATCCCCTCCTACTGATAGCATTTCTGACGTTTTTATCCTTTGGTTTGTTTTCTCAAGGAATAATCATCAAAGGACAAATCTCAGATCAAAAAACCGGAGCACCCCTCGCATTTGTCAATGTGCTAACCAACGACGGCCGAGGTGCGGTAAGTGATATAGATGGAAAATTTACCTTGAGGATAGGAAGAAATACCCTCACCCTCCAACTATCATACGTGGGATATCATCCCCAATCGGTCGACATTGATTTCAATAGCGAATGGCAAATCATCACACTATCACCTAAAATATTTGATCTGGAAGAAGTCAATATCTTTTCGGATGAAAATCCTGCACACCGCATCATCAATTTGGTTGTAGGTAACCGCGATCAAAACGACCCCAACAAACTAGAAGCCTTTACCTACGTTTCGTACGATAAAATGATTTTAACCGCTGATGCAGATTCACTCATGAAAAGGGATGTTTCGTTACTCGACTCCAATGAAATGAAGGCCAGAACATTTCTAACCAAACAAGATCTTTTCATCATGGAAACCGTTACCGAACGGAAATACTTATCTCCGGGACTTAACCAGGAGAATGTACTTGCCACAAGAGTTTCCGGTTTTTCTGACCCCATCATCACGTTCATGATTTCACAAATTCAATCCACCAGTTTTTACGACGAAATGATTGAAATTGCCGGCAATAAATACATTAATCCCATCAGTAAAGGCAGTACAAAAAAATATTTTTTTCTGATTGAAGACACCACTTACACCGAAACCAACGACACTGTTTTCATCATTTCGTATCGCCCTAAAAAAGGAACCCGTTTCGAAGGTATGCAAGGTTTTCTATCAATAAACTCAAACGGATGGGCCATCCAAAATGTGAAAGCAGCCCCCCGAAACGACTCAGTTACAGGAATCGGCATCCGGATACAGCAGGGATATGAATTCATACAAAACCATTGGTTTCCAACACAATTAAATACCGATCTTACTTTACCAATGATCTCGGTGAGCGATAGCACCAGTAACTATCCGCTGATAGGCAAAGGCCGAAGTTACATCCGCGACATCAACCTGAATCCAGATTTAAAAAAGAGTGACTTTGGTTACCATGAAATAGAAATTGAAGAAGGTGCCACCAAGCGAAAAGGAGAATATTGGCGGGAATACCGCATTGACAGCCTTTCTGACCGAGACAAAGAAACGTATCGCGTGATCGATAGCATCGGAAAGGAAGCCAATTTTGATAAAATGGCCTCCACTTTTCAAACGCTTCTAACCGGAAAAATTCCCTACAAAGGTATCGACATCGACTTGAATAAAATTATCAGATACAATAGCTACGAGGGTATATACCTGGGATTGGGATTTCACACCAACGACAAAGTTTCAAAACGAGTTAAGTTGGGCGCTTTTGGCGGATACGGCTTTAAAGATGAAGCGTTAAAATATGGGGCCGACATCAGTTGGATCGTCCACAAAAGATCAGAGTCAACACTGCAAGCGGAGGGTTACAACACAGTTACACCATCAGGCGGAGTTCGCTTTTTTGATGATAAATACCAAATTTGGCGTACCGATGACTTTTATCAATTTTTCGTTTCCAGAATGAACCCAACCATTGGCGGAGAAATTAATTACATTTTCAGACTAAAGCCTGTACGTGATTTCAAATGGAATATTGGTATAAAACACCAACAGAAAAAAGCATTCGGAAAGTATTATTTTACCCATGATTTATTGCCTCAAAACCCTACTACCCAGTTCAATTTCTCGGAAATAAACATAGGTTTCCGATTTGCATTTCGCGAAAAAATCCTTCAAACTACCAAAGGTCAGCTTTCATTTGGGTCAAATTACCCGGTAATTTGGATTAATCTAACCAAAGGCATCAAAGGGATTAGCAACAATGACTTTAGCTTCAACCGATTAGACTTGAAAATTGAATACACCCACAAAACAAAATATTTTGGAGAAACTTCCATGAAGCTTATGGCTGGAATAATCGACGGACAGCTCCCGTTAAACAATTTGTATAACGCGATTGGAACTTACCGTAACGTTGCACTTTTTGCTCCCGGAAGCTTTGGAACCATGCGAACCAACGAATTTTTCTCAGATCAATACCTGGCGCTATTTCTGAAGCATAGCTTTGGCAACTTACTCTTTAAATCAGGCAAGTTTAACCCTGAACTAAACCTACTCACCAACATCACTTTTGGGAATATGAAACACCTAAATAACCACCACAACACTGCCTTTAACACCCTCGAAAAAGGGTATTATGAATCAGGTTTTTTAATCAGAAAACTATTAAACCTACAAATATACGACCTTGGATTTGCAGCATTGTACCGGTACGGACCTTATGGCTTCGATCATGGGTTCGACAATATGGCCTTTAAAATCAGTCTTTACTATGGTTTTTAGCATATTTCCATACATGGAATAGGTAATTCAATACATTCCGCTTTATTTTGTATTTTTATCAACATCAATAAATAATAGTGAAATCCATTTTGATGAACAAAGATCTTTTTCAATACATCAAACCCATTGTAGGCTTCGGAATCCTCATATTTATGGTATGGTATTTTGCAGATGTCGTAGGTTATATTTTGGTAGCCACGTTTCTCTCGATGATGGGTGCACCGCTTACAAAAAGGCTGAATCAAGTAAAAATACGCAACTTCCGCATTCCCAGGGCAATGAGTGCTTTAATAACCATGTCGGTTATTTTGTTTGTTTTCAGCTTGTTTGTACTAATTATTGTACCTCTTATCATCCATCAGGCCAACATCATTAGCGCCATCAATGTGGACGCTTTCATCTCCTACTTTAAAGAACCCATGGAACAGTTGGATGCATTTTTGGTCCAATACAATGTGATCAATTCCGGAGAAACACTCACCCAATACATCCAGTTCCAAATTAGCGAATTACTAGACTTGGCACGGTTTACCAATTTCTTTGCCAATTTTGTCAGTGCCACAGGTTCTGTTCTGATGGGAATATTTATCATTATTTTTCTAACTTACTATTTCCTGCTCGACGATTCGCTGTTAAAGAGTTTTGTCTTGATTTTGTCACCTGAAAAATATGTTCGCGATCTTGAAAACGCATTAAGTGACTCAAAATTCCTGCTGGTACGGTATTTTCATGGGGTTCTTACCGAAGTCATTATCATGATGAGTCTCGAAACCATCGGATTACTAATTTTAGGAGTTCCGAATGCCATTCTCATTGGATTTTTTGGTGGACTCATGAACGTCATCCCCTATTTAGGCCCAATCATCGGGATGTGTATGGGTATAGTTTTGGGTGTATTATCTGAACTCAGTGCCGGTAATTATGATGTGCTTTTATATACAATATTCAGTGTAATGGCAATTTTTGGTGCTGCAAATATGATCGACAACTTTGTGTTGCAACCACTAATCTATTCAAGAAGCGTTAAAGCACATCCTGTGGAAGTTTTTTTGGTTATCATACTGGGAGGAAAACTATCCGGCATTATTGGCATGATTTTAGCAATACCTACCTATACCATTCTAAAGGTAGTTTTACGACAATTTCTAAACCAATTGAAACTCGTTAAATATTTAACTAGCAGAATGTAACCTTTTTCGATAAAAACCATATAATAAAATTAAACCCTTAAAAGATAATACCATGAGTAGTGAAAGTTCAAATTCAGGATTCGCCTTTATCGCCGGACTAGTTGTTGGTGCAGCAGTTGGCACATTGGCTGGCTTACTATTTGCCCCTCAAACGGGCGAAGAAACCCGTAAACAACTTGGCGAAAAAACCAAAGAAGTTGCTGACGACTTGTTCGACAAGTTTGATGACTTTAAAGAAACAATGGTTGAAGTTGTGGATGAAGTAAAAAGAGGCACAGCTGAAACACTCGAAAACGTAAAAAAAAGCACCTCCGAGTTACTTGACGAAGTCAAGAAAAGTAAAACAAAAGAGGCTTAAGATCGTATTATAATGGAAAGTAACCAGCTGGGGTTAGCCCTACAGGATTCGTTTGAATCGCTCAAAAGCTATATCGACCATCAGGTTAAGTACAACAAACTTGTCCTTACTCAAAAACTGGGGGATATTACGTCGTATTTTGCCCTGTTGTTTATTGTCAGCGCTCTGGCCGGTGGACTTTTGCTATTCCTGTCGTTTGCATTTGCTTATTGGTTTGCCAACATCACCAATTTAGATGTTTATGTTGGATACCTGATTGTTGCACTGTTTTACGGATTACTAATCACACTCATAATCAAGTACCGTGAAAAGTTGCTTTTTCAACCGGTAAGGAACTTACTTGGTGCTATTCTGTTTGAAGAAGAAATGGGTAAAGAAAATAATCCGTTCAGTAGCAAAGAAGATTTGAAACAGAAGATTTCGGAAACCCATACTTTAATTCAAAATGAACAGGAGGAGATCAAAAGAAAATTTCACTTGTTGGGCGAATCAATAACCATAACAAATATCGCTCAACAGGTTTTCCAGAGCGCATATAATTCTTTGGTAACATCAAGCAACATCGCACGATTAGCCTTTTTACTCGTCAAACGTTTTAAACGAAAGTCAAAAAAATGACTAAAAAAAAGGCACCCTGATCAGGTGCCTTTTTTTTAAACAGTAAGTATATCTTTTTCTTTATCAGCAAATAACTGATCTACTATTTCGGTGTATTTGTCAGTTAGTTTCTGAATTTGGTCGATCAGATGCTTCGATTCATCCTCAGCCATACCGTCTTTTTCAAGCTTTTTTGCTTCATCATTACCAGTACGGCGGGTATTTCTGATACCGATCTTGGTATCCTCCGCAATCGTTTTTGCCTTTTTCACCAAATCACGACGACGCTCTTCGGTAAGCGGCGGAACATTAATACGAATGATCTCTCCCTCATTTTGCGGATTAAAGCCCAGATTGGCATTCAAAATAGCCTTTTCAATCGCATGAATGGTGCTTTTATCAAAAGGCTGAACAATGATTTGACGGGGATCCGGAGTATTGATATTGGCTGTTTGTTCAATGGGAGTCGATACTCCGTAATATTCAACTCGAACACCCGACAACATGGAAGGATTGGCTTTTCCGGCACGCACCTTTAAGAATTCCTTTTCCAGGTGTTGAATGGCATGGCTCATTCCCTCTTCAACTTCTTCAAGACATAAAATGGCATCATCAGTCATAGCTCTGTTCTTTTTTACACAAATTTACGATTTCATTTTAAATGTCAACTTTTTTCAGCATTTTTTTGATGCAAGTCCCAGATTAGCCTGTTAATTTTCGACAACCGTACCCACAGATTCTCCTGAAACAACTTTGAGTAAATTCCCTTGAGTGTTCATGTCAAAAACCAAAATAGGCATATGATTTTCCTTACAAAGGGTAAAAGCAGTCATATCCATTATTCTCAGATTTTTGGCGTAAGCCTCATCAAAGGAGATGGTTTCAAATTTTACAGCTGTTGGATCTTTTTCAGGGTCAGCAGTATAAACGCCATCCACCCGGGTGCCTTTCAACAACACATCAGCATGTATTTCAATGGCTCTGAGTGCGGATGCCGAATCTGTTGTAAAAAACGGATTCCCGGTTCCTCCCGCAATGATAACTACATTTCCATCGTTAAGGTATTCAACTGCTTTTTTACCACTCATCAATTCAGTAACTGGCTCCACTCGCAATCCCGACAACAACTTAACTTTTACCCCTTGCTTCTCCAGTTCAGCCTGCAAAGCCATGGAATTGATTACTGTAGCCATCATGCCCATGTAGTCACCTTGTACGCGGTCAAATCCCTGGGCAGCTCCTTGCATTCCACGGAAAATATTCCCACCACCAATAACGATGGCCACTTGAACTTGTTCAGCAAACACTTGCTTAATTTCCTCACAATAATCCGTAAGTACCGAAGGATCGATACCATATTGCTGTTTGCCCATGAGGGCTTCACCACTAAGCTTTAATAAAATACGTTTATACTTCATTTACATATATATTTTTAAAACGAAAATCCCATACTAAAAAACACCATTGCACCAGGATTTGCATTTGAGCCCAACAGACTAAACTCTACTGGTCCAATAAAACTATTGTAACTAATGGTACCTCCATAGCCAAGCAAACCCTTATTTACATCAAATAATTCTTCGGTAGTCATTGCTGCATTTCCAGCATCGGCCAGCACAGTAAAATAAATCTTCTTAAAAACATTGTACTGCACTCGCATGCGTGCGATACCAGTATACAACCCCATACGTTGAACAAAGTGCACACCGGCAAATGGAACCAAATTCTCAACGTAGTTGATATCATTTAATCCGCCAAATCCAAACCAGTGTTGCACAGGAGGAAACTCTTGTTTTAAAGTTCCGCCAGCAAACAAACCAGGCCGAATCACCAACTTATCAGAAATATGTATGTTTTGCTCATACTTTGCAAAGAACACCAAAGAATTTGAAAATAAATTACTCGACCAATCATTCGACAGGGGAACTACATAAAGCGCTTTGGCACTGAATAAAAATCCCTTGGTAGAAAAATATGGTTTATCTCTGGTATCCCCTTTTAAGCTGATAAAAGCATTGGCATAGGATTGAAAATTTGACATGGATTTCAACAGGGAATCAGTTGGCACATCCTGCTTAAACCTGAAATATTCATACTGCAACCCCATGCGCCAATTAAGCACATTCCCTTTGGTTCTGGTCAGAAAAGCGGAAACATTAAAGGTTGAAAAATCAAGCCGACTGACCTTTACCTCATTGTTATAATCGTCAAACGAAAAGGAATAAGTTTCCAATTCGGCACCAAAACTAGGTTTCGATCCATTAGAAACAGTATAAAAGGCTTTAAACCTCGGATTAGTTCCTAAAGTAAGCTCGGCAAAAAGTTTGCTTCGATGCCCCAGCACATTCCGAAAAACGCCACCCAACAATATACTTCCCTGATAATCTACATCATAATGAATAGCAGCAGAAACATAACCAGGCGCTCCCTCCTCAACCACAATTATCAGGTTGGCGGCCCCATCTCCGGCAGGTTCTAATTCATAGAAAACATATTTAAAAAAACCTGTTCCATATACCATGGTCACTGTTTCTTCAATATCGTCGAACTGAGCCGTTGTGTGCTCAAAATCCTCAAAATAATTATCCAGATATATACTGGACATCTTGTCGTTCCCCCGATACTTAACCTCATTAATCCTAATCTTGTCTAAAGGTGTTGCATCAAATTTACGCATCGGTTTATACTCGATGGCATTCAACGAATCAGCCAATTTTTTTAATTTATCATAGTGAGCCCGGGCTACTCTTTCACCGGTAGCAATGATTGAGTCATATGCAGTAAAATCCATCATTCCTTCTTTTAAAGCAAAGTGGATATCTATCTCAAATAGTTTTTTGGCTTGTTTATTCGCATCAATTCTACTAAACGAAACAATCTGATCGATGACCGATGCAACTGATGCCAAATCGTCCATATTGTCTTTCAATGGAGATTGAACATCACCTCCAATAAGCAGCTGCGCTCCCATCCTTTGTACATCAACAGCAGGATAATTATTTACAACTCCGCCATCAACCAAGTATCTCCCCTGATAGTACGTTGGTGCAAAATACCCGGGAATGGACATACTAGCTCGAACCGCCATGGGCAAATAACCCTTTTTCAACTCAACAGATTGGCCAGTAAACAAATCGGTGCCCACACATAAAAAAGGCGTTTGAAGCTTACCAAAATCAGTAACATTCCATGCAGGCGAAAAGAAACGGTTCAGTAATATATTTACCTGCTGGCCATAATACAACGACCCTCCCATGCCCAACTTGCGTTTTTTGAAGGGGAGCGAAACAATCGCCTTTTCCCAAAGCTCTTTTTCTTCGTAAGCTATGTATTTTCTGGGTATCTCATCACGAAGAACCATGTCCCAATCTTGCTTCCTTACGATTCTTTCTATTTCATCAGCACTATACCCAACAGCATATAACCCTGCCATGATACTGCCAATGCTCGCTCCGCCAACATAGTCGATGGGAAGACCTACCTCCTCCAACACCCTAAAAAGTCCAATGTAGGCAAACCCCTTTGCCCCACCACCACTCAGTACCAATCCAACTTTAGGGCGTTCTTTTTTAGGAACAACAACTTCCCCCTCAGCATTTGCCAATAAAACGAAATTACTCTGAAAAAGGAAGAGAAAAAGACCTAGAAACAACAGGTATTTTGATTTCATAAGCATGGTATTAACATTGTATACACAAATATAAGTCAAATATCAAGGGAATGGAACTTTTAAAATGATACACTCCATTATTTGCTCAACAACTGGTTAACACTAGATTAAGAAACCAACTAGAATTTTGGTTCGTAAGTATCGTAATCGATGGCTAATTTGGTAAACTGGGTGAAAAAATTATTAAACTCCTCGTAATTGTTATTGTTCGCTACAAAAGTATAGGTATTCCCTTTTTTAAAGGCAAAAGTATCCGCAAGGTTGATAAACTGAAAAGCGGTATCACTGTTGGCCCAAAAATTAACCCTTCCATCACCTAACTTTTCAACCAACCAAACAGCACTGGTGTCGAAAACAATTATGGCCTCTTTATCTCCATAAGTACTTATATTGAATACCAACTGAAAAACATTAGGTACAACATTTGGAGCCGAAGGCGGGGTCAGATAACTAAAAACAGGTATATCACTAGAGGAATTCGATTTGGTACATTGTGTAAAGAAAAGTACAAAAGTGACCGCAATCACAGATAAGATGATGTTATTCTTAGTTTTCATTTCTTCTGTTATTTGTTAAACAAATTTATCAACCCCCACACTTTACACTAAAGAGGCTAATTACTTAACGGATGGCAAGATACACAAATTGTTTAAGCTTCACCTTTACCATGGCATTGCTTATACTTTTTGCCACTACCACAAGGACATGGGTCGTTACGTCCCACACGTTTCTCTACCTTAACGGGTTGTGGTTTCGATTTTTCCTGGGTATCGCTATTGGCCTGTGACAATAAATCGCCACGTTGTTCCTTCATTTGCGACCGATCAATTCCCTTGGGCACCTTGGCTTCTTTCAATCCGGACTGATTTTGAAAAAAGATATCTCCCTTAACCAAATAAGAAACAACGTCTTTATTGATTTTGTGAACCATCTTTTTAAAAAGTTCAAACGATTCAAACTTATAGATTAACAGAGGGTCTTTTTGCTCATAGGAAGCATTTTGAACCGATTGTTTCAAATCATCCATTTCACGCAATTGCTCTTTCCACGCATCATCAATATGTGAGAGGGAAATTCCTTTTTCAAAAGCCAAAGGTACTTCAGCACCTTTCGATTCAACCGACTTTTTCAGGTTTGCAACTACCTGAGTCTGACGAATTCCATCAGAAAAAGGAATCGCAATATTTTCGAATTGACTTTGATTTTCATACACATCCTTAATAACGGGCAATGTATTAACCGCCAAGCGCTTCCGCTTTTCCATGTAGTTTTTATACACTACATCAAACAGTTTTTCGGTGATCGTTTCCCCTTTTTGAGAAATAAAATCAGCTTCTTCTATGGGAGATTCTACGGCTAAAGTTCGGTACAACTCCAGTTTAAATCCTTCAAAATCTCGACTATCCTGATATTCATTAACAATATTCTCACACAGGTCGTATATCATATTGGATACATCTACCGATAATCTTTCACCAAACAATGCATGCCTGCGACGTTTGTATATCACCTCACGTTGTGAATTCATAACGTCATCGTATTCCAATAAACGCTTACGAATACCAAAG
This sequence comes from Bacteroidales bacterium, assembly GCA_041582875.1. Taxonomy (GTDB): domain Bacteria; phylum Bacteroidota; class Bacteroidia; order Bacteroidales; family F082; genus UBA6244. The sequence continues at coordinate 18,380 of JBFHGX010000019.1, forward strand.
TTGTTTTCCTCAACTTTTTTCTGAGCTCGCTCAATGGACTTGGTAATCATAGAATGCTGAATCACCTCCCCTTCTTCCAATCCGAGACGATCCATGATACCGGCAATACGACCCGAACCAAACATTCGCATCAAATCATCCTCAAGCGAAACAAAAAACTGTGAACTACCCGGGTCTCCCTGACGACCCGCACGTCCACGCAACTGACGGTCGACACGTCGTGAATCATGGCGCTCGGTACCAATAATGGCCAAACCACCCGATTCAATAACTTCCTTTGATAGTTTAATGTCGGTTCCACGACCCGCCATGTTGGTAGCAATAGTTACCATTGCAGGTCGACCTGCTTCCTTAACTACCTGGGCCTCCTTTTGATGCAATTTAGCATTCAACACATTGTGGTTAATGTGTTTACGCGTAAGCATCCGACTAAGCAACTCAGAGGTTTCAACTGAGGTTGTTCCAACCAAAACAGGCCGCTGAAGTTTAGTTAATGCCTCAATTTCATCAATAATGGCACTGTATTTTTCACGTTTGGTTTTATAAACCAAATCCTGACGGTCGTCGCGAATAATGGGCTTATTGGTAGGAATAACTACCACATCAAGTTTATAGATATCCCACAACTCACCGGCTTCTGTTTCAGCCGTTCCGGTCATACCGGCAAGCTTACCATACATTCTGAAATAATTCTGCAAGGTAATGGTAGCATAGGTTTGTGTTGCTGCTTCCACCTTAACATTTTCTTTGGCCTCGATGGCCTGATGCAATCCATCAGAATAACGACGCCCTTCCATGATGCGCCCGGTTTGTTCATCAACAATCTTAATTTTATTGTCCATGATCACATATTCCACATCTTTTTCGAACAGTGCATAAGCCTTAAGCAACTGAGTTACGGTGTGAACCCGCTCCGATTTGATGGAATAATTCTTAATCATTTCACTTTTCTTCTCCAGCTTTTCCTTTTCAGGAAGCGCTTGTTTTTCAAGATCAGCTACGACAGAACCTATATCAGGGAGAATGAAAAACTCAGGATCATCATATGAACGGGTTAACAAATCGATTCCCTTTTCAGTGAGGTCTACCGAATTGTGTTTCTCATCAATAACAAAAAACAATTCATCATCAACGATGTGCATATTCTTAGCTTGTTCCTGCAAAAAGAAGCTTTCTGTTTTTTGCATCAACTGGCGGTTTCCTTCCTCACTCAGCAACTTGATAAGTGCATGATTTTTTGGAAGACCATGGTGAGCTCGAAGCAATAATTCTCCGGCCCTTTTAACATTGTCGTTGTTTGATTGGTCCTTAAGCAGATTTTTTATTTCAGCCAAAAGCCCCGAAACAAAAGTTTTCTGGGCACTATGCAAAGACTGCACATCCGCTTTAAGCGCATCAAATTCCTGTAGATCGCCCTTAGGGGTTGGACCTGAAATAATCAAAGGTGTTCGTGCATCATCAATCAAAACAGAGTCGACCTCATCCACAATGGCATAATTATGCCCACGCTGCACCATTTCTTCAGGATTACCTGTCATGTTGTCACGCAAGTAATCGAAACCGAACTCGTTATTGGTACCAAAAGTAATATCGGCCAAATAAGCCTGACGCCTTTCGTGGGAGTTAGGCTGATGATAATCGATACAATCAACTTTCAACCCATGAAATTGGTACAACATCCCCATCCATTGGGAGTCACGTTTAGCCAAATAATCGTTCACTGTAACTATATGCACCCCTTTTCCGGTAAGCGCATTAAGGTAAACCGGCAAAGTTGCCACCAGTGTTTTACCCTCTCCGGTAGCCATCTCAGCAATTTTTCCCTGATGCAATACAATACCCCCAAACAACTGAACATCATAATGAACCATGTCCCATGTAATGGTATTTCCTCCTGCAATCCACTGATTATTATAATAGGCTTTGCCATCCTTGATATTCACCGAATCGAGGGCCGAAGCTAAATTACCATCCATTTCGGTAGCCGTAACTTCAACCACTTCACTTTCCATGAATCGACGGGCTGTTTCCTTAATTACGGCAAAAGCTTCGGGCAATATTTGGTTTAGTATTTCTTCAGACTTCTCGTAACTTAACTTGGTTAGCTTGTCAATTTGCTTATACAAATTATCCTTCTCGTTGGGGTCAATATCCGGTTCTTCAACAATCCGTTGTTTAATAGCGGCAATTTCATCTTCCTCAGCCTTAATATACTCCCTTATTTTTAACTTAAATTCTTGTGTTTTAGCGCGTAGGCCATCGTTACTTAAATGGCTGATTTGTTCGTAAGCTTCCTTGACCAATTGTACCAGTGGAGCGGTAGCTTTTGAATCACGGGTAGCTTTGTCACCCATCAATTTTTTAAAAAAATTTATCATGGTTTTTATATTTCAAAAAAATCAAAAGATCAATAATTATTCCAAAAGCCCATTTCAGTCCTGAAATGGCGGGGCAAAGGTATCTAAAAATTTAGCATCCTACACCTTACTATAAAGCAATGACGGAATGGCCGAAGGATAGGTCATTATATTTCTACCGATGAGTATAACGTGTGATAAACCTGCTGATCATAAGCTCCATATTTTCATCGGGCATAGGCATGGTGGCGTAAGCTATCGATCCATCAGGATTAATCAACACGTATGTTGGGAAAGTCCGGACATGATATTTCTCGGGTAAAAGACTTGTTTTAGGAACAAAAAGAAACTTCCAATCATACTCATCAGGTGACATAATTCCGGCTTTTTCACCAGACTGATTGACAACCAGGGTTATCACTTCAAGGGTGTCCTCAAATCGAGGTTCAATTTTAGCCAATTTTTCTAGGTCATTAACACAAATCTGACAGCCAGGGGTAACAAAATCAAGCAAAACAAACTTTCCCCGATAATCCTTTAACATAACAGATTCTCCCTTGGAATTATTCAACTCAAATTCAGGAGCAGGAAATCCGTAATCCAATTGGGTGAGCTTTTCAATAAAATGCAGTGCGATTTCCCTATTTTGACCAAATTGCGACGCTGACGAAATATACTTGTATTTTTGAATGAGGGCAGGCTTTTGGATATCTGCCACATAGTAGAACTTCGACATTAACAACATCATTACCAACTCAGTAACCTGATCGTTGGTTTTCAACAACGAATCTCTTTGGATGAAATGGATAAGTCCTTCATTGGTTTTTGATTGATTCAATAAATAAACCATTTCATCGTAATGCTTATTGGCCAGAAGCTCGAGGTAATTATCGAAAAAGGTTTTGAAAAACTCGGTATACTGTATATTTTGATACAACACCGGTTGCGACACCAATACTTCCATCACTTTGGCATCACTCATCCGTTTACTGAGCCAATCGAGCGAAACAAACGCAAAATGTACATAATCTTGAAAATACTGGCTGCTTTTATCATCGAAACGCGATTCAATGTCAGTCTTAAAATCGGCTAATACTTTTTTACTGCGACTGCGGTAGATGGCCTGGGCATTTTCGTACACAAAGTTGTTATACAACTGGTTAAATTGTTCTATGTCGGACTGGAGCCCACCGTCATATTCAACCTTTAACGAAAATTGGAGTGGGATTTTGTCAAACACAGAACCTTGATTTACGTTATCGGGCAAGGCAATATCAAACATATAATTACCACCGGGAGTGAGGTAACACTCCCCTTTTTCAAGATTCATTGCCAAAAAGCCAAAGGTTGTTGTCGGTAAAGACGTTTTAAGCGCAAATGCCCCGGTTTTATCCGTATAGGTTTCTGCGATGGATTTTTCTAACATCGAAAACTGATCAACGTAAACCAATACACGAATCAGGTCGCCATGACTTCCGCTCGCTTTTCCTGAAACCATTATATCTTGAGCAACAGCTTTGGCCATAAACAACACCAAAATAAATAAAACTACATGCTTCATCACTGCTTTCTATTCTGGCTTCTTACACCTGTTTAATCTCTGTTAAAATCTCCTCAGGAACCATAAAACTCACATCGCCTCCGTGCCGTATAACATCGCGCACGATTGAAGATGATATGGGTGTATATTTGGCTTCGGTGAGCAAAAAAACCGTTTCTATTTCAGTGGCCAAAAGCTTGTTAACTTGACCTATACCACGTTCAAATTCAAAATCAGCCGCAGTGCGCAAACCTCTCAAAATAAAATTTGCGTCAACCTTGCGACAAAAATCAATGGTTAGTCCTTGATAAAGTTCAACACGAACCTCGGGTATATCTTTAAAAACAGTTTCAATCCATTGCTTCCGCATTTCCACCTGAAACATGGCTTTTTTGTCGGCATTTACTCCAATGGCAACAATAATTTCGTCGAAAAGTCGAGCGGCTCGTTTCACGATGGAAACATGTCCCTGCGTAATGGGATCGAAAGATCCCGGAAAAACGGCAATTCTTTTCATCTGTATATCCTTTATTTTGTATTTGTCAGCTGGTTTTTATCTAATGGAGGTAAAAATACAGGATAATTTGTTACCCCACATAGCATCATGAAATCTTTACCTGAGCAACCCTATTTAAAGAACTCCCCAAGCACTTCGCTTAACGAACGGTAGGTAGTTGTCATGGCTGCTTGCGCTGCTGATTTGTTCAACCAATGAACTTCGGAAATCTGTTCATTTATCTGGGGAACCGGCTCTACTTCAAATTGGGTTGTCATTTGAAACCAATGGGTGCATTTAAGCACCATCTTCAATTTGGTGGGATACACATGAAATGTATCTGGTAATGTACTTTTAATAATGAGTTGATCGACACCTGTTTCTTCCGTTACTTCGCGCAAGGCTGCCTGCTCGAAGGTCTCTTTGGGTTCAACTTTTCCTTTGGGTAAATCCCAAATCCCAAATCGCTTGATAAACAAGTATTTTTGCTGTTCACTCTCTACTATCCCTCCTGCAGCATCTATCCAGGTAAACTGACCTGCAAAAAGTTGAAACAACTTTTCTTGATCGTCCGACTTTAGGCAGACATCTTTTTCGTATGCTCCATTCAACCAATCAGTTATCACCACAATCAAATCCTCTTTGTTCTTCACCTGAATATTCTGGTTTTTTTGTTCATGGCACGTACCGCAAAAACACACTTTCAGGTTGTTGTAAAAAACATATTTCATGTGGCAAATTTAATGAATATCATGCTCACTGGTATTACTGAGTTTTTCTGATGGGATTTTCTGTATCCTCATTACCGCGGCATTCAATCGAGCAAGAGAGAATAGGTGTGAATGTCGCAGGACAGGGCGTAAATGTCGGAGACCAGCGTTTTCCTAGCTTATAGGAATATAGTAGAAATCAATTTGGATAACCCAATTTATTGTGTGCCACGCATAATTGATCCGGACTTTATTGTCACCCAATTTTTATCAATCATGTATTTTACAAATTCTTTTTCCCCTTTTTCCTTTATCAACCCAATGCCTAATCTCCGATTTGTTCGTGTAATAAATTGTCCAAATCGTATAATGTTTGGGTTATATAATTTACAATTCTTTACGGAAGTAAATTTATTGCAGTCCGCACATGAATTATAACCGTTCTCAATGCAACATGGCCTTACCTGACAGGCTTTGTATCCTATTGCACATTTTTGATTATCTCCTTTGCATCCTTCACATTGACCTTTTGTATAATTCGAACAAGCACCACAGTAAAATCCACAATAGGAAACCAAGTTAATATTTGTTGGCTCCATTGGTACTATTTTTTAGTCTTTTTAAATTTTGCTTTACGGTCTTTATCCATTTTTTCAGTCGCATATTGAATAATCTTGCGCCCACATTTATCTTTCCATTTTAAAAGAAAACTTTCTACTATCTCAGGGTGTTTTTTCCAAATTTCTCTTAGGAGGGTTCCTAACCCTTTTTGAACATCCTCTTCTTTATCTTCCATTAATTTATCAATCACAGATAAAAATGGTTCAGGACTGTACCCCTTTTTGATTGTTTCAAAAAATGTAACTGGTACAGCTCTTCTTTTCCATTTAGATTCAGATTCTGTCCAATTTATTAAATATTCGGGGTCAATGATTTTGTTGTAAAGAAACTCGGATAAAACCAACATACACAATACGTCAGTATTTGCCCAGTTTTGAATACCATTTTCTAACCATATTCCAACTCTATCAAAGGTTTCAATTGAAAATTCATCTTTTTTTGATGCTATAAACTGAGTAGCAAAACTTGCTTCTTCTAGTTTACCGGTGGCAATTAGCAAATCGCCTAAATCTAAATAATCAGAAATGGTCATTTCATTTTCCCACGAATTCAACCATTTATTTCGTTGCGATTCGAAAATTTTAGTTTCAATACCATATCCATCATAACCATCTTTAAAATATCTTGAGTATTTCTTTACAATCGAATCGTCTGCGTTTGCTATACAAAAGCTGATTATTTCTTTATGTTTTAATTCTAATTTATTCATTCTTTCTTTTTTACTGTAAAAATAGTCTGAATAGAAATAAAAAAATTGTAAAAAATGGTCTTTATTTTCAGGTATTAAAAAAAGCTTTTGGAGTAACTCCTGTTAAACTTTTAAAATCATGAATAAAGTGAGATTGGTCGTAATACCCGTTATCATAAGCTAATTGAAACATACTTTTTTTATTCGTACTTTTTAATTGTATAACATTCTGAAGGCGGATAATGCTTGCAAACTTTTTGGGATTAACACCAACGTACTTTGAAAAAGTCCTTTCAAACTGTTTAATTCCTAAACACACATCATATGCAATATCCTGAGTCTTAACCTGGCCTTTAGCATTTTCGATTATTTTTAAGGCATGTTCAACCCGTTCAAAATCATCACAATGATTTAGTTTTTTAATAAGGAAGTTTTCTAAATGGATAATTCTTTGATTATTATCCGGGGAGTTAAACAATTTATCCTCTAATTCAACAGCTTCATAATTTACCAAGTCCTGAAGCGAAAGGTTTTCATTTAATAATTCAGTAATTGGAAAATTGAAAAAAGATTTTACTCCATGGGGTCTGAACACAATAATAATCATACCTGTCTTTCCGGATATAGACAAATCATAATAATTGGTTTGTTGACCGCATATAACCATACTTGGCTCAATGTAAATGCTTGAATTCTTTTTTTGGAACTTTGAAGGAGAACCATAATGAAAAACCATTGTTGCATATCCACAAGGGTAAATTCTTTCTTTGGGCAAATAGTCTATCGAATTGTCAGTCTCAACAATGAAATAGTTTTTTATGAATTTGCTTAAAATCTTTATAGGTTCAACACTTTTAATCATTCTCCTTCATTGTGATATATTGCTGCCTTGTGATGCATATAAACGGGCAGTCTGTTTAAAAACCTATCAAAAATAGTAAAGTAAATGGATACTTGTGAAAGAAAAAACCATTTGAGCAATTCGAAAATGGTTGGGTTTAGTTATAGATATTCTGACGTTTGACAATATGAAACGGTTGGGTTTTCGGGCTGCGTCATTATCCACCGAGGAAAAAGTTGTGGCGAGAACAAAAGGCTCACATACCACTGAACCCCTACGGTTTTACACTGTGTGTTAGTGACTGGCATTCGTTCTCACTTTTCTAATTCCTATTGGTTTTGAGATTGGAAGAGTCAATTCTTTAAAATCTCTAAAATTAAATGCTTTTAAAAATCCAAACATGCGGATTAGTCCGTGCAGCAAAACGATAATTATAAATACAATTTTCATAGTTTATTCATTATTTGCAGTTCGACTCAGATAGACCTACTATCATCTTATTTACAGCATTCAACCATTTATTGCAGTGGTTGATTCTTGGCACACTATGCTTTTGTGGCGGACTTCAAGAGACAAATCTTTCTTACCACACCGATTTATACTTGTAACTAAAATGCTCATATTCATACCTAAACCCGCCAAAAAGTACATACATTGTTGGCATTTCGTTGTTTATTCTTCGAGATTTTTTCTTTCTTGGTCACCACTGGTTCTTAATTCTTTTGCGTTTAAAGGAGAGATTACCTTTTTACCATATTTTTCTTCTATTTCTTTGCGTGCATTTCCGGCGACGGTTCCACCTTGATTAGCAATGATTTTATTTTCAATAAAGGTTTTCGGTTTTCTTTCACTCAAAATTTCCTTTGTCGTAGCTTCAGCGAGCATATTTAGGACCAATTCTAAGTTGGTCATATTGTCTCTCAGATTTTATTTCTTATGACTTTTTAATTCCTTGTATTCTTTAGTAGTGAGGCCAGCCCAAGCTTTAGTAATTTCATCAGTAAGAATTGCATATTCTGATCCTTTCTTCACTCCTCGTGTTTCCCATTCGTCAGTCAGTTCTTTTCTAACTTCAATGCTTTTAAGGCGCTGATTAATCCAATTCTTAGAGTAGCCTTTCTTTAAATAGGTTTCCATTGCTCGGTCAAAAGCTAATTCTGGATCTTCTGTTTCTTCAATTCTTTCGTAGCCTACTTTAGCTAGCCAGACTTTAAAAGGTTCCGCTTTGGGTGAAGGAATGGATTGAATAAGGCTTAATAATTGTTCAGTATCAGTAACATCCGTCTTGTAAAATTTTCCATCAGAAGCTTACATTTTCAGTTAACTACAATTTGTAGTCAACTCGCTTCCTTCTTTACGCAATCTCGTTTTAAGAACACTCCAGTACTTTCTGGGATTTGGGCTTTCTGTAAGAATTGCAATTATATCAACAATTGAAAAATACCATTTCTCCTTTTTGTCATCCCACAGAACTCTGACTCGTTTGTCTTGGAATAGTCTTATTGCATTTTCTTTGGTCATAAAATACGAATTTTAAGATCCAAAGATAGCTTTTCTCAAAGGTTTGAGTTTCGCTATTTTTGGATTTTTAATACAATGAATAAAAACGGTAATCCGTCTAAATCCGCCGATTATCGATATTAAATTGTTGTACTACTATATTTTGACTAAAAATAGGGCATTTTGGCTTTCATTTGGTAAAAGCAAAAATAATCTGTGTTGAAAAGAGGAATAACTCAAAACGACTTTTTTTGCGTTTGAGGTGCTTCATATAGAGCGAAAAAAGCAACAGTCCGCGCTGGAAATATCTCCTTATCGCTTTAATTCCAATCAGGTTAATTATTCGGCGAAAGTTGTATGCCTTTATCCAACCAACCCATATTGCAAGCTCAAGCCTGAGGCAGGTTTTTTTGGAAAAATTGTCGGTCGCATAAACCACATGAAATGAGGGGCTAGGCTGAATGTGGACGGCTAGTCAGAAGGAACATTTTTATTGTTTATTCCTACTTCAACCAAATAGTTTAGCGAATTGTTTTCAAGAAAATCGCCCACAAAAATATCTAAATCAAATTTTTCATTTATGGCACTTTCCAACTCAACTGCTCCAATAGAGTCGAGGCCAAAGGACGGAATCGGCTTGTCGGGATCAATCTGATTCGGGTCGATATGCAGCTTGTTGCCCAGCCAGTTTTTAATCCAGAAAATAACCTGTTGGGTAGAAACTATTTCATTTTCTTCTAAGTCGTTTTCAACATAATTTTCAGCACTTTCCCATGATGAAACAACTTTGAGTTTGTTGTGTAAATATAATTCTTTGCATTCGAGCCGTTTAATCTTGCCACTGGTGGTTTTGGGCAGGCTCATGGGATATATGATGACAATGGAATGGGGTCTCATTTCGAAATTTCGCGAAATTGATTCAATGATATGTGTAAAAATCTCTTCCTGATCATGATTGTTGATAAACATCCGTTTTATTTCCTGAACAACAACAAGTTCTTCCTTATTGTTTTTTTCAACAGAAAACACCGCACAACTATTAGGCAGTAATGCCTGATGACTTTTGTCGACAACATTTTCCACATCATTCGGAAATATATTTAACCCTCTGATAATGAACAACTCTTTTAAACGACCGGTAATATATACATGGTTCTTATCACAAAACCCCATATCTCCGGTTCTTAAGTAAGGTCCGCTAGTATTGTTTGCCAGATGGGCATTAAAAATCTCCTTTGTTTCTTCAGGCTTGTTCCAATATCCATTACATACGGAATCATTTTTAACCCAAATTTCACCAATTTGGGTTTCCGGCATTTCATGTTTGGTGGTTGGATCCACCACTTTGAGGTCGGTGTTGTTCCAGGTATAGCCACAGGAGGTGTACCAAAATGATTCCTTTTCCTCGTCGCCATTGTCCGCTGTATCATCTATTTCCTTTCCTCCCAATTGCGAACGATAATACTGCGGCTCTTCTTTTTGACTTATGCCGGTCACCATTAAAGTGGCCTCTGCCAGCCCATAACATGGGAGGAACAATTGCCGGTTAAAATTTAAGGGTTTAAATGTGTGTGCAAAGTTTTGAAGTGTATCTTTTCTAACGGGTTCTGAACCACAAAACAACACAGTAAGTGATGAAAGATCCATGGTAGCAGCGTCGGGAGCTGTGATTTTTTCGACGCAATAATCGAGTGCAAAATTGGGACATCCAACCGTTGTTCCTTTGTATTTTGAAATGGCTTTGAACCACAATGCAGGATTTTTGATAAAACTTGTGGGCTGGATTATCACACAGGTTCCTCCAACATACAAGGGCTGCAACATACAACCTATCAACCCCATATCATGGAACGGAGGCAACCAGGTAACTACCACCAAATCGCGGGTGTGGTTAAACGACTGCTTAATTATTTCTGAATTGTGTACCAGATTTTTTTGAGCAACCTGAATTCCTTTGGGGTTGCCAATGGAACCCGATGAATATTGTAAAAAGGCAATATCAGCAGGGCTGATTTTTGGCAACTCCACGGTACAATCCTCTAAATCTGCAATTTCCACAACTAATATTGACTTTACGGTTGTTTGACCTGTTGAGCTGTTAATTTGATTCTCGACCAGCTCCTTTGTGTCCGCAGTTGTTAATATGCAATTGGGATTGGAATCAGCCAGAATGGAATTCAAACGGCTGTTTGGTTTGTTTCTTTTGGGAAGAATGGTGGGGACGGCAATAATGCCTGCAAAAATACAACCCAGAAATGCAGTAATAAACTCAATACCTCCCGGAATAATGATGAGGCAACGGTCACCCTTACTGTTGTTTTCGAGCAATTGCTCCGCCACTCGTAATGAGTTAGATATTAAAGTGTTGTAGCTAATTTTCAGAATTTCATCCCCATCGTCATCCAGCTGAATATACGCAGTTTTGTCGGGCGTATTTTCTGCATTTGAGATGATGATGTTGTTGAATGTGGATGACTTGTGTATAGTTGATTGTTCGTATAATTTGGGCCCACTCATAGTATCTCCTTCTGCTTGACAACAAATTTAGATCAAGGACCCATTTTTTGGAGGGAAAATCTGGGTGAACCGGAATAATTGGAGGGTGAATGAGCCGAAATGGGGGTCGAAGGTGGTTTAGCCCTATCAACTCAGGTGTCGATCCATTTGCGAAACTTGGCGGATTTTGATTTACTCATAATTATCTTTGTCGGGCTTGGGGGTGCTACCTTCATGCTGTATTTGGCATTGAAGTACAACGCTATTTCTACAATGGACTTTCGGTTCACAATATATTGGCGGTTTGCCCTTACAAATTTTTCCGGATCTAGTTGATTTTCTATTTCATCCAACGAATAATCTACCATGTACTTTTTGTTTTCTACCGTAACTCCATATACCAAACCATTATCGATATAGAAATAGGAAAACGAGTTGGCTTCCACAGGAATTAGGCGCTCTTTGTTTTGCACCAGAAACGATTGCTTATATTTTTTTTCGTCTGATTGCCTAAACTCCATTAAAATTTTACGCAGCTTTTCTTCCGACAAACTTCCTTTTATGGTATCGCGGGCTTTGTACTTATCCAAAGCAAATTTTACCGACTCAATATTCAGGGGTTTTAAGATGTAATCGATGCTGTTAACTTTAAAAGCATTTATTGCGTATTCGCTATAGGCGGTGGTAAAAATAACCGGAAATTTGATTTCGGTTTTACGAAATACTTCAAAAACATTTGTGTCAGCAAGTTGTATATCAAAGATACCCAAATGGGGAGTTTCGTTTTCTTTTATCCAACTACACAAATCCTTTACACTTTCAACAATTGCCACCACTTCAATTTTGGGATCAATTTCATTTAAAATCGAAACCAGGTTGTTTGCGGCTGCATATTCGTCTTCTACAATGATCACTTTCATATCAACTACGGTATTGCGTTCGGTCTTTTATCAGAGGTAACCGAACGGTGAATTTACCTTGCGACTTATTAATAACCACTTCTTTACCGCTTAACAATACATACCTCTTGTTAAGGTTTTGCAATCCGATTCCCAAACCTGAAGAATCTGAAGTCTTGGGAAGCAAATTATTCTCTACACGTATCTCGTTCCGATCGATATCAATGGTAATCATCAATGGCGATCGATCGGTAAATTCATTGTGTTTGATGGTATTTTCGATAAGCAATAAAAACGTGAGTGGTGGTATTTGATACATCAGATATTTTTCTTCAATGGATATCTCGCTATTGAACTTATTGTAAAACCTTTTTTTTAATAACCTTAAATAGGATTGTGCAAAATTGAGTTCAACCCTCAAATCAACCAGATCGTGATTGCTTTGTTCCAGAATGTATCGGTAAACAACGGACAGATCGTCAACAAATTTGAGCCCCTCCTCCCTGCTTTGGTTTCTGATAAGCTCGCTTAAAGTATTAAGTGTATTGAACAAAAAATGAGGTTTTACCTGATCCTTTAAAGATTTTAGCTGATTGGACAGGTTTTCTTCCACGAGCCTGGCATTATTTAGCTCAACCTCTCTTTTACTGATAACAAGCTTCAGGATGAGTGCCAATGCGATGGAAGCAGGTGTGATATATACAAATTTCCACAGGTAGTAATTAAAAGCAAATCTTTCGCTAATCGGGTGACCCACAGCAATTTCGCCCAGGAAATAGGAAGCCTTAAACAGTAGTACCGCTAATACAGAATTATATATCAAAATCAACAGGATGTTTAAAACAACCAACGATTTTTTGGCCAACAAAAAACGTATCCAATAATAATTGAAAAACGACAGAAAGAGGATAGAAAACTCAATCTGACAAGTGTACCAAATGATTCGGTAGAACTTTTGCGCCGAGGATAGTTCGGGAAATTGAAAATTTGCAGGTGAATAAAAAAACAACGTATAGTACGGCAAGTTACTTGCAAAGGTGATTAAGAGGGAGGCCAATATCAGAAAAGTAATTTCGTATTTCCTTAAATCCGTCATTTTCATAGGGGTAATAATCAAATTTATCCAAAACCAGTTACTACTGCACGAGCCATACAAAAATACTTGATTATTCGACAAATGGAAATTTAATGATGTATTGGCAGTTTTTTAGGGGGGATTGGGGTATGCCGGGATTGGAGTAATTGGCGTCTTTTTTGCGCATGACATACTCCCGATGTCGCTGGTTTAACTCGCCAAAACGTTGGGAGCGCACTTGTGATGCATTGAAAATCAATGAGTACAAGATATTTCGGTTGAATGTTTATAAATGGGGCAAAATGAAGTCATGGAGGTTTTTCTATGACTTGGTGTGTTTTTAGGTTGTTCTCTCTTAAAACCACCGATTTTTTCGGGCCAGGTTATTGGCTTCGATGGCGGTGTGGACATTTAGTTTTCGGTAAACATTTTCAATATGTGTATTAACGGTGCGAGGTGAAATAAAACATTTGTCGGCGATGCTTTTGTAATTCAGGCCTTTGCACAGATACTCCAAAACTTCGCTTTCGCGTGGGGTTAAATGATAATCGTCTTTGGTGAGGGTAGTTTCTTTGGTTTGTTCAAAAAAGGCTAAAGTGAGGGCTGCAATTTCGGGCGTCATGGGCAATCGGCCTTCTTTGGCTTGTTGAACTGCTTCCAGAATGGCTTTTGGCTTTTCCCCTTTCAGGATATAGCCATTGGCTCCATTTTTTAAAGCCTGAAACACATAGTCTTTTTGATTGACCACGGTTAGGATAACAACCTGAATATGGGGATAGGCTTTCTTTACCTCATAGGTTGCTTTTATCCCATCCATCACGGGCATTTCAACATCCATGAGAATGACTTCGGGTTGGGCTCCCGCCTGCAATTGGTCAAGCAAGATGCTTCCGTTTTCGGCAGTAAATAATACTTCCACTTCGCCCAAAAGTTCAAAAACCTTTAGGAGATTGTCTCTTACGTCTTTGTTGTCTTCTGCAATCGCTATTGTAATCATGTCAGTTGAAATAAATTGTAAAGATACTTCCGCCTTTGTTTTCGTAAGTCATTTTTCCTTGAATTTCGTCCAATCTTTTCTGTATGTTTTTTAGGCCTTCTCCTTGACTAACTTTCTCAAAATCAATACCAATTCCGTTGTCGAAAACACGGAGTATAATATTTTTGTCCTGCTGAAAATGAATGGTAAACCTGGTGGCTTTGCTATATTTCAACATGTTTTGGGTCAATTCCTGAATTATTCTGAAAATATTGACCGCCACCTCGGGGTTGATGGGCCGGGGATAGAGTTCGTCGTCCATGGCGATGTCAAACCCGATCTCCTCGGGCAAATATCTTTCTACATACTTTTGGGTTTGATGTAAGACGTCTTGCATTCGAACTACTTTGGAATCAAGTGTCCATATAGTTTCCCTGAGGTTGTTGATGGTATGCTGCACATAGTTTCTCGTTTTGGAAATTTCTACCGTGCTAACGGGTTGATTTTTAATTTCTGCCTGCAATTCCATGATGTCCAAATCGGAGATGATTTTGGTGAGTCCGGCGCCAATGGAGTCGTGCAAATCACGCGAAATGCGCTCTCGTTCGGCATGGATGGCTCTTTCTGTTTTTAAGTTGTTTTCGGCAATTTTTTGCTTTTGCCGGGCTTTAAAACTGGCTATAAAGACCAAAATGACAACCAAAACAATGAGTAACAACAGCTTGAAAAGGCGGGTTTCATAAAAATGAGGCAATATTTTGATACGTTGGTTAAGCACGTTATCGGAAATGCGTCCGCTTTTGTCTCTTACCTTAACCTTTAAAACATAGGTCCCGGAAGACAGTCCGGTAAAGTTAATGGGGTAATTGACAGGAGCATAGGTGGACCAGGTGTCCTGTAGGTTTTCCAATTGGTAACTTATCTCGGCATGTGACGACTGCCGGAAATCATCCAAACCTATCCGCATGGTGATGGCTTTTTCTTGAGGTTGCAGCAATAAAAGTTGATGCAATGGTGGTACCGGCCGGCGTTTGAAATTGATCTCAAGTCCTGAAATATAAGGAGTTGCCGTCCATGAACCATTGATAACTTCCTTGGGATCAATGATGTTGAGCCCTTTGCTGTTGCCATACATCAACATCCCGTTTCTCAACTGCGCTTGTGCGCTCATGTTAAAATCATTGTAGTTGAGTCCATCCTCGGTATCAAGTTTTTGGATGATGTCTGTACCATTATGGACAAACAAACCTTCATCGGAATTGCTCCAAAATCGCCCTTGATTGTCCCGAAAGGTTGACCAAACATTTTTACCATTGAGTACATGGTATTGCGCCCATTTATGGTGAGCAGGGTGGTAGGAAAACACACCGCCGGAGATACTTGAAAACCACACAAGCGAATCTGCAACTAATTGATGGGTAATCATATAGCTGGGGATCGTGGTTTGATCTTCACCAAACTTATGCACCTGTCGGGTGGATAAATCCACTTTATAAAGGTAATCGGAATGGGCAATCCAAAATCCGTTTTTGGTATCCATGATACTCACGGTGTATTTGATTTCCTTAGCCCAATCGGGTCGGTAAATAACGTGATCTTCGCCGGCTGCAAAGAGCCCCTCGGATCCTGCAATGTAGAGTTGTTTTGTAATTAAATCGTAGTAGTACCCACGTATGCCCTTGATGTTACCCTTTAAATGAACCTGGGTAAAATCCCTGTCAAAACCATATACCTCCCCCGATTTGGTGCCAACCCAAATGCTACCCAAAGTATCTTTTTGAACGAAATTAATGGGTTCGTTGGTGAGAAGATTTTTTTGCTTTACCACCGAAATATCAGGTACATCGGGATTTATAAGGGAAATATTTACTCCGCTTTCGGTGCCAATGGCCAACAAACCGGAGGAAGCAGCATAGGCAATAGAGTTGACCTGAGGGGAGGGTAATTCAAAAAGGTTGTTTTGGATGTTTTTCTCTATTTTTTCAGAAAATGGGATGAGTCTGTTGAGGGCTGCATTGGTGCCAAACCATAAATTCTGCTGCCGGTCTTCCAAAAAGCTGAGTTGTAAATTACCTTTGAGCCGATTATCGGGAGATGCTTTGATATAGCGCATACAATGACCATCAAAAAGGGCTATACCATTGGGCGTTCCTATCCAAAGACGACCGTCACTGCTTCTTTTCATGTAAAGTATGGCTTGTGAATGCAATTCCGGAAATATGGCCTCTCCCCTACTGTTAAAAATTCCCATAAGTGTGCCAATCCAAAAGGTTTCGTCCTTTACGGAAATGGAAGTAATATAGTTGGGTAAAGTAAGCCACTTTTGGTACGTATTGGTTTGTAAATCATACCATAGCAGTGTCCCTTCATTGGAAATTAACAAGCCCTCTTTATAAGGCTGCAAAACACCAAGTGTGGCGGATTCAAAGTGTGCGACTTCAACCAGTTTTAAACTTGCTTTGTGAATTTTAAAAAGGGCGCTCTTACTTATAAACCACACAAATTCAGCATCCTCATAAAAACCAGGCCTGCAAAAATTGTTTCCATAGGAAGCCTTGGCATCGGGCATCAAAATAACAACTTTCCCGGTATGGGGATGGTAAACATTCATACCATTGCGTGTGCCAATATACACCTGTCCGTTTTGATCTTCATACAGTCCTTCCACCATATTATTGGATAGTCTGTAGCCCGGTTCACCGTCTATGCGAATGTTGACAAACCGTGCACCATCAAAAATTACAGCCCCTGCTTGTGTTCCAATCCAAAGCTGGCTTTGAGCATCCTGCATCAGCACGTTGGCCGTATTTTCAGGAAGTCCGTCCTCTATTGTATAAGGATGAAACATCTCATTTTGTGCCCTTAAAGGGGTGAGATGCATCACGACAAAAAACGCCGCAAACCCGAGAAGTGCTGTTAGGTTAATAGTAAAATTTCGCTGCACTGATGCCCTCTTTAGTTGCTTTTGAAAAATGATTTATCAAATAAATAAAAAAAATACATGGGTAAATATACGTATTTAAGCCTTTTTTCCAAATGACAAATGGGAATATTTCCCTATTTCATAATGCGTGGCCATCAATTTACTTTGTGGCTTTATTCTAAAAAAACTAATACTACTTATTATGATGAAAATTTCATGGACACTTCTCATCCTTATCGCCTTAATAGGCAATGCCTTTGCGCAGAAAACAATTCAGGAACTGGCTACCATGCCGGAGAAAAAATTTGACAAACTCATGACGGAGGAAAATTATGCCGGTCAGGTAAGAACATTCGCCAAAGCTTATGAAAAGCAAACCGGTAAAGACCTGCCCGAACCTGTTCCTGTTCCCTTAAAAAGAGTTGCTTTACTCTCTTTTTTTACTGCCGATTACTCTGAAGTAGATGTTAAATTGGCAAGGAAATCGAAACATGGAGGAGCAATTATTGAAAATTATATAAATACCGCAGGCGGAAGTTTGCTTGTTAATGATTTTTACAAATTATCAATAAATGAAATTAAACAAATTTTTGCATCTAATGGTATGGAGTTGCTTACGCCAGAAGAATTTTTGGTAACAGAAGAGCAAAAACAGATATATGAAAATACAGAAATAAATATATCAAAATTTGCTGCTGGAGTCACTGGTGTAACATCTGTTTTATTAAAACGGGATAATAAAGGTTTAGTGACAGCGGATGGATATAGGTTATATTCTGAACCAATAGTTAATAATGGTATGGACATGCGAGCAGTGAGAGATTTGGGGAAATTGGCCAACGAGCTGGATGTTGATGCCTTTTTAACCATCAACACATTAACCCAACTTGAAAAAGGCGTGGTGGGATTAAAGGGCATCAACATGTCGTTACACGCACCAAATCCCGTACCCAACGACCCAGAAATGAAATATGGTATGGGCTTCTATTATGAAGGTATTTTGGTGGGATCCATTGGTTTTACGTTGGAAAAATACATGCCGTTTGCCAAGTTGCCAAAAAAGGCCACCTCCTTCGAAGATGTTGATCTTACAGGATTTACGGCGCTCATGGAACGCATGACCAATCAATTGCTGGATAGCAAAAAGCAAAATTTTGGGCAATAGTCCAACACACTTTTTGTTACCACTATGATACATACGATTTTTCGGTTTCCCACTGCCATGACTTTGGCAAAGAAGCACGTTTTGCTGTGGATAGCATTGTTGTCGTTGCTTACTTCCTATGCCCAGACAGATGTTCAGAAAGCGGTAAAAAACCTATTGGATAAGGACACCTACACCTATGACTTTGCTGAAACAGGCGACCTGTTGATTCAAGATGTTCTACATCAAACAGACGAGGTATTTGTAGGTAACAACTTGCTCAAAACCTATGTGGAAGCTTCCATCGTACCCACGTTGGAGCAAAAATTATCCCCAACGGAAGTTACAGAAGGCTTTTTGTCGTTGCAACGGGAAAAGAGCGCCGATTATCAGCGTAAAACCAAGTATATCAACGATTTTATTGCCCGCAACAACATCTCGGGGGATGAATTCGAGATATACACAACCTTGCCTCTTACCAAAGTTACCTATATGAGTCCCGGGCAGGAGATAATAGGTCAGCAGGTAGTACTTTACCTCGCGGGCGATGGTTCCAAAATGTTGATGCTGTTAGCAAGCATGCTTACTTTTCAAGGAGAAGCAAAAATTCTGGAACTGGATGAACCGGACACCTATCTGGATCTTTCCGAAGGTGATTATGCCACTATATATCAAAAGTTTACAGATATTTTTGAAAAGCTGCTTCAGGGCAAGATAAATGACAATCCGAGTGCTTTGTTTGGGGAGAAAGTGGACGGAGATTGGTATAAGAGTACGGTTCAAATATATGATCAGGTTGGTACTACCTACGTAAAATCGATGATTGTAGATGACTGGGAATACCTGGTAGAACACGAATATCCCAATGTGGTATTTTTCCGCATGCTTTCGGATGCCGACTATAACACGGCTTATAACCTGATGCTTGAAATGGTGGCCGTGAGCAGCATGAGCCACTATATTTTTGCTACCAAAGAAAACAATCTTACAACCGACGTGCTGTTAGACTCCTACGCCGAAGAGGTTTTGAGTGAAAATACAGAAAAGGGCATTACTACGGCAGAGTTTTACTTCAGGCAGGCCTTTGAAAATGTTACGTTTTGCGAAGTAAAATACGAACTCACCAAAACCCCTGAAGGTAAGGCCCATTTGGATATTTGGATATTGCAGGAATTATAAGCACGTATTAAATCTAAAACTATGAAACTACCTACATTCCTACGTTTTTCAATGTTGGCCATCTATTTTTTAGGGCACAGTATTGCCGCCATTGCACAACAAGAAGACATGGAGTTTATCACCGATTTTATCAACTCCATTGCACCCATCAGCTCTACCGATGAAGGTCCTCTGCAAGAAGACCGAAAAGTACAAACGGGTTGGATTATGGAAGGCAACAGGTTGTTTTTCTTTTTACCCGGCAGTCAATCGGCTTCGGTTAAATGTGTGAGCGGCGATTGCAACAATGGAGAAGGAATTGCTGAGTATCCCTCGGTTCAGGCACGGTATGAAGGTTTTTTTTAAAAATTCGTATCCCGATAGTACCGGAGTTGTCACCAATAAAAATGGCATCAGGTTGAACACCACAATGGACATAGGAGAAATGACCGATTGGCAAATGTTTGAGTTGGATACTCGTCCATACGAATCGCTGGGGTTTAACGCTTTTGCCGCCCGAATAAATGATGTTAAAAATATGTATTGGCCAACATATCAGGCCTATTATACCGGTAGAGTCAACGGGCTATTAAAACCTAACAACGCAGATAATAGCTACGTAACCACCAAGAAGTTTAAAGGTAGAATTGGCTATTTAAGAGATGATGGTACCGTTTCTACCTTTATCGGAGAGCTTGATTACAACGACTTCTACGTTTTTGATGGCAAACTAACCCCTGATTTTAAAATGATTAGAGGAAAGTTTGTAAACAAAGTCAATGGAATGAGCATCGAACCCAAATTTGCTGAAGACGGGAGTGGGAAAATTTACTACCATCATGTGACCATACGAAAAGGAGATACTATTTATGTAGGACAAACCAACCAAAAATTCCAACCCCATGGCGAAGGATACTTAATGGTTAAAGGCACTGATATTGAGATGAACGGAAAATTTGAGCATGGGGTATTTATCGATCCATACCAAAAACATGAAGAGGCATTTGCTCCCAAACAAACCTCCAATGCCGTGCGACAGGCTATGGTTTCAAGCATCGACAAAATGCTTGGGGTAAGCGGCTTCCGGGGCTATTTGTACAAAGGAAGTCCTGCCGGATTGTTTCAATTGAAAGCCACTAATTTTCTGGAAAGTACGCCCGAAATCTATGTGTTTAACCTCAGTGAAACTACCCAGGACTTCTGTATGAAATCGGTAAAAGATGGTTTAAAAGGGAGGATGCAGCCCGAAACTTGTTTCAAATTGGCTCCCACTTTTCACCTTTCGGGCAACGAAATCTCCCTGAATAAGGCAGGAGTGCATAAAATTACCTTGTCCAATGTGGAAGTCAATCAAACCTACAATGTTACCATAAACGGAGCAGCAGCAGGTACTTATTATATCGTGGTAAAATACTAAGCTTAAACTTATTTACATGAAAAAAATCTTATCCGCACTTCTTGTATTTTTATCCCCTGTTATCCAGATTTCTGCTCAAAGCCCCCCCGGGGGTTACCTATATTGATGGCATGTGTACGACACCATTCATTTCAGAGGATATGCCATTATGGTTGACCGGTTGCGTACCACTCATTTTAACGATGGCGAGGAAATTACCTATGTAAAAAAAGATGAAGATTGGAACAAATCCAATAAGCTAAAAACCAAACATCCTGCATAGTGTTATCTCGATCACAGCAAAAAGAATCAGAAACAATATGGAAATCTGTACAATTATACGTGTTTGGATAATGGAAACGATGTACGTTTGGCCCCACAGGGATGGCACGTACCTACCTATGATGAATGGATTGAAATTTTTGGCAAGACCAATAATAATTTAGCGGTGGTTTCCGGTAAGAATAAACCAAAAGACATAGTTCGTGAAGCTACAATTGCCGAAAATCTAAGATGGAAATTAAAATTAAATGGTGAAGGATACAGAAAGAGCTGCGACGGAAATTATTTTCTTCCTCACTCCAGTTTTATCCATTTAACGGATGGAAATGTAATTGTAAATGACAAGCAAATGAAAACCATAGATGGGCACCATGTAAATGGACTCTCCGTTATCTGCATTAAAAAGCTGGAATAGTGGCTTTTAGCTCTTTGGAGACAAATTTATGATGGCTGAAAAGTAACCAACTTCGAAGTAATTTTCCGTCAAGCTCTAACTACAATTAATTGGGAATGAGACACATGGCAACCCACAGACTACTAAATGATTTATATACGTTATTCAATAAAACCCACCTCCGGCGGCTGCCAATAAAATACCCAACCAAAGGCAGCCATACCAAGCTATTACAAGGCTTTTATAAACAATGAAATCAAATGTTATGCAAATACTACCGACAAAACACAAGCAAGAAACAACCATAAACTTCCGTAAGTGCATCAACCGAAGCCCCCGCGGATATGAGACATGGAGCTTGTCGAAATGTAGTTAATCCCGCAAGTACGGTACTGGGTTCTGCAAGCCGCCCGGCATCCTGTTGATTAGCACACGTTTTTATTCTGTTTCGTCTTTTATTACTGTTGTCTCTGCCCAAATGTCACCAATTCTTTGATGCCTTTCTGATTTGCTGATAACAATTATTCCAGTTATTCCAAAAAAGGAGAGGTCAATGAAATCAAGTAAATGTCGTTTCAGCAATTGACCAAAAGATAATACCCGACTCTCACCATTTGTTGAATAGGGTCTTAAACCAACCATTTGGTTTCCAAGTGTAGCACCAAACCATTGTTCTATACCTATTGTCATGATTCCCCAAAAAAATAAAGGGGGTAAAGCCGATAAACCATAGATTCTGTATTCTCCATTGCTTTGTTGGTCTCCGAATGCATACACGTATGCGAAAAAAAATATTATTATAATTGAATAGTCAATGAACCCTGCTAACATTCTTTTCCAAAGATATGGTTCTGTTGTTATGTTTTCTACAAATCTACTTTTTCTATTCATTTCTTTTTGTGTTTTTCTATTGCAAATGTAACCAAAGTCTGAATTAGGTATAGATAATCTGGATATACCGACCAACATGTGCCACCCATACCGGGCATATTGTGCCATTGTATACTCAAGGTCTTTGGGCAGAAACATTTTGCTTGTTGTCGAAGAATTCCAAATAAAAACAAAAACATTACACAGGCTTTTATTCTCCACTGATATTCTACAAGCCCCCATTGATGTAATCGATATTTATCACACGCGCTTCCAGATAGAATTTGGCTTTAGGGATGCTAAACAATTTGCTGGCCTTGAAAACTCGCAGGCCAGAAGTGTAAATAAACTCAATTTTCATTTCAATGCGGCACTTCAAGTTCATAGATTTCTGCACGTGCATAGCTTCCTGGTGCAAATGACCACCCCATATAATAGATTGCAATCATTGAAGTCATTACAATTACTATCCAAAGTGCTATTTTCCTTTTTCTCTGCATTTGTTATTTAGTCAATGTTCTCATAATGAAGCCCAACTAATATATAAAAACACACCTATGCCCTTTATCTCCACTATACCATCACCGCCAAAACCCCATCCAACTTTTATTTATGCCTCATTACGTGTAAAATACCCATTTTTTCAAGGCTTCTAAACGTTTAAAGTTGACTACTTTGTTTATTGTAACAGACACATTGGGTGTTTGGTGGTGTAAAGCTAGGAATTAATTGAATACTAGTTTCTTTTCAACATTGTTAATTTCGATGGAATATCCGGAGATATGGATGAAGAGACAGGGGAAGCAGTAATTTTGTTTTTATATTAGTATGGGCAGGCACAAGTCCCGGTGCACGGCCTGACCTTCA
>JBFHGX010000020.1:0-41456 GCA_041582875.1 Bacteroidales bacterium
AGGATGTCAATTTTTTCGAAATTGATTTTTTCGGCCACATACATATCCCACTGCGTGGTAGGAAATCCTTTGGGAGGAAGATCGAGCGACGTGTAAGCGGTAATAGGCTCTTCGGAAATAAGAATCCCTCCGGCATGGATACTGCGCTGGTTGGGAAAATCCGTCATCATCAGAGCAATGGAGTGAATATGCTCAGTTAGCTTACTCCTTTTATGCTCTCTCATGGGGTTTGCCGTCAGCGTGTCGATTTCAGCTTTGGGCAACCCGTGCACCTTACCCAACTCACGGTAAATGGATTTCCCTTTAAAAGTGACCGATGTTCCCAGAAAGGCCGTATGCTCCCGTCCGTAACGTTTAAAAATATAATCTTGCACTTCGGGTCGGTCTTTCCACGAATAATCGATGTCAAAATCGGGCGGACTGCTGCGTTTGGGATTGAGAAAGCGCTCAAAGTACAAATCCAGCTCAATGGGATCAACATCAGTAATTTTCAAACAGTAAGCCACCACACTGTTGGCTCCGCTTCCCCGTCCCACATGATAAAAACCGCGCGACATAGAATACCGGATGATATCCCAGGTAATGAGAAAATAAGCTGAAAAACCCATGACGTGAATGATTTTTAACTCATCGTACACACGCTTTAATGCGATTTTGTTAGAAGATTTGTAACGGTATTTATAACCATCCAATGCCAACTTCTCCAAAAGAATCCTGTCATCTTCCAAATTTCCGGTAAACGTTCTTTTATTCTTATTGCTCTCATATTCAAAATCAATGGTACAATGAGCAAGCAATTGCCGGGTATTTTCGATGAGCTGAGGATAGGATTCGAAGGCTTTTTCAAGTTTATCCGGTGCAACAAAAAACTCATCAGAAGGAGCATACATACCCTGTTTTAAATGACTTAACAGGATATTATGATCAATGGCACGAAGGTTTTTATGAAGATACCACGTGTCATCATCGGTAAACGTAACCGGCTGTAATACCACCATCCGCTCCAGCGATTTCGGTGTTTCTTTGATCAATAAGTTTACCTGAGCAGGTTTTACACCGATGTATTCATGGTCATTAAGCTCCCTTTCGGGGTTGAATCCGTAGGGATAAATCAGGTAAACCGATGAAAATTCCAGACACAAGTCACTCGGATGCCCTTCGGGAAAAATCTTCTCTTTCTGGTTGATGGCCGTCATGTAGTTATTAAGCTCCATGAAACCTTTGTTGTTGCGAGCGATACCAATACACAACAACCTATCGCCATCGCGAAACTCCATCCCGGCAACGGGTTTAATGCCGGCTGATTTGGCCAAACGCACAAAGTCGAGCACCCCAGAAGAATTGTTGATATCGGTAAGTGCCATGGTTTTAACGCCCAACTTCACCGCCTGTTCCAACAGATTTTCGATGGAACACGTTCCGTAGCGCAAACTATGATAGGAATGGGTATTGAGGTACATTATTGTAGTCGATTAAAAAACAGATTACGCTGAAGGCGGACGGCAACTGATTCCTCGCTGGATGATTTTACTACCATAGCGCAATCGTATTTGATCCATAGCCTTATACAAATCAGGCAAATGGGGATCTTCATCAAACAAATCAAGTTGCTGATTGCCACCCACCAACTGACTAAAGCGTACGCCAATCAGGCGAATGAGCATCCTTCGGGTATAAAGCCGATCGAAGAGATCAAGTGTCGTTTGAATGAGCACATGATCGAAAGACGTAAACGAAAGTTGTTTTTGCAAGGTGTGCGTATCGAAGTTGGAATACCTAATTTTAACGGTAACACACCCCGTCAGTTTGCCTTTTTTCCGCAAATCGAAGGCTATTTTTACCACCATGGAAACCAGTAGATTACGCAAATACACCACGTCGATAGTGTCTTGTTCGAAGGTACTCTCCGTGCTGATGGATTTACGCTCGGAATACTGCACCACCGGTGTGGGATCAATACCATTGGCTTTTTTCCAAACCACCAGTCCATTTTTACCCATCACCTGCATCATCATTTCCGGAGGAATCAAGCTGAGTGTTTCGATGGTAGAAACCCCCATAGAACGGAGCAGCTGAAAACTTTTGTTGCCAATCATGGGAATTTTGCGGATGGACAAGGGAAACATAAAGGGTTTAACCTCCTGTTGTGGGACATGAATTCCGCCATTGGGCTTGGCCATTCCGGCAGCAATTTTAGAAACCGTTTTATTGACAGAAAGTCCGAAAGAAATGGGCAATCCGGTATTTCTAATGATGGATTCGCGCAACTCCCGTGTCCACTGGAGCGATCCAAAAAAACGATCCATCCCTGTGATGTCCAGGTAATGTTCATCTATGGAAGCTTTTTCATATACCGGTGCTTTTTCTGCGATAATTTCGGTAACCAACCGCGATTGCTTTGAATACTCTTCCATGTCGCCACGAATAAACACCGCATCGCTGCAAAGCTGTTTAGCCATCCTCATGGGCATGGCAGAGTGCACACCAAAACGACGGGCTTCATAACTACATCCTGCTACCACTCCCCTATCAGACATCCCCCCAATAATAACGGGCTTACCGTTCAAAGCTGAATTCTGCAGTCGTTCCACCGACACAAAAAACGTATCCAGATCAAGATGTGCAATGGTTCTGTTATTCACTTCTTTAAAAATTTTAGTCAGAATACTTGACAATTAAAAATATTGTTGTACTTTTGATTAGATTTTAATCATTTATTTGATCGCAATATAATCATTTTAGAATCACTTGTCATTACCAAACACTAATTTTTCACTAAAAAAAACATCACCATGTATTTCAACAGTAACATCAAACTTTTGCGTAAGCGCCGTGGTCGCACACAAGATGAGATGGCCTTTACGCTCAACATGAAACGTCCCACAATCAGTGGTTACGAAAATGGTGTAGCCACGCCTAACCTCAGTGCGTTAATGCAATTTTCGGAGTATTTCGGTATTGCCATCGACACCTTAGTCAAGATTGATCTGAGTACACTATCAGAAAGTCAACTATCGCAGTTGGAGAACGGATATGACCTATTTATTAAAGGTAGCACCCTGCGGGTTTTGGCTACCACCGTGGACGAAAACAACGAAGAAAACATTGAACTGGTCAACGAAAAAGCACGGGCAGGCTATGCCATGGGGTATGCCGATCCGGAATATATCCGCATTCTGCCTACCTTCAAATTGCCCTTCTTATCGAAACAAAAAAAATACCGCACTTTTCAGATAAGTGGCGACTCCATGCTCCCCATCCCTGATGGATCATATGTTACGGGCGAATATCTTCAGGACTGGAATTTTATCCGCAACCACCATGCCTATATTGTGATTACCCATGAAGATGGGGTGGTATTTAAGGTAATCGAAAACAACATCAAAACCAATGCATCCATCAAACTTCATTCGCTAAACCCACTTTACGACCCCTTTGATCTTCCTGTAAACCAAGTAAAAGAAATCTGGAAATTTGTCAACTATATCAGTGCACAAGTGCCAGAACCCAACAAAGAAAAAGACCAAATGGCCGAAGAGTTATTGCTCCTTAAAAGACAGGTGCAAGCCATACAAATGAAATTGAATTTATAAGACAGCCCGTTCATGAGCGAATACGCCATCATCGACATTGAGACAACAGGGCTGAGTCCGGC
Organism: Bacteroidales bacterium; assembly: GCA_041582875.1. GTDB lineage: Bacteria > Bacteroidota > Bacteroidia > Bacteroidales > F082 > UBA6244. The sequence goes on from JBFHGX010000020.1 coordinate 3,656, forward strand.
GAATGAGAAAATCACAGAAATTGCCGTTTTCATTCATGACGGAGAAAAGGTAATTGAAGAATACTCCACTTTAATCAATCCTGAAAAGAAAATCCCTTACCGGATCACACAAATAACGGGCATCAACAACCAAATGGTGGCTGACGCACCGAAATTTTATGAAATAGCCAAAAAGATTGTTGAGCTCACCGAAGGCCGCATTTTTGTAGGACACAACGTACGATTCGATTACGGTTTTATCCGCAACGAATATAAGAGTCTGGGATACGATTACCAACGCCAAACCCTCGACACGATTAAGCTGTGTCGGAAATTAATTCCAGGCCAACCCTCTTATGGGTTAGGCAACCTTTGCAAATCGTTAAAGATTGAAAACCATGCCCGTCACAGAGCAGAAGGGGACGCACTGGCCACCACCAAACTGTTTGAGCTGTTACTCAGCATGGAAGAAAAGCCTGAAGAAATAAAACTTACCGGTCTACAATCTTCACTAAGTAAATCACTGGTGGAAAATCTCCCCAAAGAACCTGGCGTTTATTATTTTTTTGATAAAAGTAAAGAACTCATTTATGTGGGCAAATCAATCAACATTCACGACAGGGTTCTTTCACACCTCAACAACAACCTGAATAAAAAAGCGGTGGAAATGAAAAACGCCATAGCTGACGTGCAGTTTACCTTAACAGGAAATGAATTGGTGGCGTTACTGTTAGAATCATCGGAAATAAAAAAACATCAACCCTTTTACAATCGGGCACAACGGCGCACATACTACAACCATGGACTCTATTCTTTTTTTGATGACGATGGCTATCTGAATCTGAAAATCATGAAAGTAATTGCGTCACTCAACCCACTTTACACCTACAGCTCATTAAATGAGGCAAAAAATCATGTGGAGATGCTTATCGATGAATACAATCTATGCCAAAAACTTTGCGGACAATACGAAACACAAGGTCCCTGTTTTCATTATCAAATCCATCAATGTCAAGGAGCATGTATAGGCGAAGAATCAAGGGAAGATTACAATTTGCGCGTGCAAGAAGCCTTAGACAATTATCATTTTGAACATCAAAATTTTTTATTGATTGAGTCGGGGAGAAATGCGGAAGAAAAGGCAATTGTAAAAGTGGAAAATGGAAGATACAAAGGATTTGGTTTTATAGAAAATGAAAGTGATTTACAAACGATCGATTTGTTACACGAATGCATTGTGGAATATTCTGACAACAAAGAAGTACGTCGAATCATAAAAACACATCTTAAGCAGATAAAAGCAGCGCAGATTGTACTTTTTTAGCTCTCATTTAATCCATTGGAGAACCGACCATCTTAATTCAAGACAACGTTTAAACCCGCTATATCACTGGTTTTCTGATCATAAAAATTTATTTTAAGCAAAGATTGTCAGTTATAAAAAAGATATTACTTTTGCCCCCGGAGAGTTGGCAGAGTGGTCGAATGCGGCGGTCTTGAAAACCGTTGATCCGCAAGGATCCAGGGGTTCGAATCCCTTACTCTCCGCTTAACACCAAAGCATAAAGAAGAAAACCACCGTAAACACTTGATTTACGGTGGTTTTTTGCTTTTAAGGAAAGCAGTAAAACGCCAAATAACGCAAAAGTTTGGCTACGTTTAGGTCGTCATTCAGCTTTTTCAAATACAAATCTCAGCGGTACAAAAAAAAGCCAAAGTTTTTAAAAACTCGGGCTTTTTTTGTTTGATCGACTATATTTAGCACCCTATCTGATTACTCTTCAGCATACTTGGTATAAACGGGGTTATAAAGTTGCAATATATCACCAATCTGAAATTTAATTTTCTGATTCGAATAATCTTCGGAATCAGACCAGGAAATAGTACCCATATCAAAAGTCTCGATACCGGCATTTTCCCACAAAAAAGTATTCACATTGTAGGTATAAACTTCTACTGTTAGCGAACAATCGTAGTCGGTGCCACTAGTAACCGTAACCCTTTCAGAATATTCGCCAACTGCAACATCCGTAAACAAACGATCGCCAAGCGTACAATCTGTAATATAATACTTCATAAAGGGGATTCCCAATAAGTCCATACTCATGTCATTCTGAATACGAACCTGATATTCAACTTTGTCTTTTTGACACGAACTCATTAAGGTACCCATCAGGATTACCAATGCCAACACCTTTAAATTAAAAATTGCTTTTAACATACGTTTTTTGATTTTAATAATGATTTAACAGAGGTTAGTTGCCTACGGAGTGACTTTTTGAAATATTTTTTTCAGTCCACTTCCTCAATTTGGCAACTCAACAGTTATTAATTTGTATTTATTCAATAAAAACTTGACAACAGCATTTTCATATTGTATTTTTGACCGACCGTTCAATCATAAAATTACACAACGAAAAATGCCCCCTAGAACTGAACAACAATTTGGAGAAATCAGAGAACTACGAAAGACTGATATTATGCAAGCGGGTCTTGAACTCTTTGGCCAATTTAGTATTGAAAGTACTTCAATTGCCATGATTGCAGAAAAAGCAAGAATTTCGAAAGGTCTGATTTACAACTATTTTGAAAGCAAAGAATCGCTTATTGTGGCCATTGTTACTGATGGTTTACAAAAATTTACCGATGTGATTCCTCAAATCGAAAACACTGCTCTCAGCAAACCACAACTCATCAACTATCTGGAAGTAACTTTTACTGTCTTGGAGAACAACATTAGCTATTGGAAGCTGTATTTTTCAATCTTACTGCAACCATCCGTAATGAAATTGGTGGAATCTCAACTTATGGAAACCCTGATGCCTATCATACAATTAATGACTGGATATTATAAAAACCTAGGATACTCCAACCCAATGGCCCACGCTATGTTTCTGGGGGCTACACTGGATGGTATCAGCATGAATTACATGATCAACCCTAAAGAATTTCCATTACAAGAAATAAAAAATATCCTTATTCAAAAATTATTATAATCATGAAAAAAACCACCTTCTACCAAGTAAGATGGACTAGTTTGTTTTTGCTTTTCCTGATGAGTACAAACCCGATAATTGCTCAGGATCTGACCGCCAAAGAAATTGTTCAAAAATCGCACGATCTATTTCTGGGTAATTCCAGCTTTAGCGAAATGACCATGACCATAGTACGTCCGTCATGGACAAGAGCTATTACCATGCAAAACTGGTCATTGGGGCAGGATTACTACATTACCTATATTACTTCACCTGCCGAAGACAAAGGACAGGTTTTTCTGAAATCAGATAAAGATATGTGGAATTTTTTACCATCAGTAAACCGGATGATTAAAATCCCGCCTTCAATGATGATGCAGTCGTGGATGGGATCCGATTTTACCAACAATGACCTCATGAAACAAAATTCGATGGTTACCGATTATACACACTCCATTAAAGGAAATGACACCATTGAAGGATATGTCTGTTATGTTATTGAGCTAACACCTCTCCCCGAAGCCCCGGTCGTCTGGGGCGGCATCAAAATGTGGATTGCCAAAGACAAATTTTTCAGTCTAAAAGTTGAATATTATGATGATAGTCAAAAAATTGCAAAAACCGAAACAGCTGGAAATGTCAAAAAAATGGGTGACCGCGAAATAACAACCCACATGGAAATGGTTCCTGTCAATAAAAAAGGGCATAAAACTGTAATGGATATCAAAACGCAAGAGTTTGACGTGAGTTTCATCGACCAGAATTTTTTCTCCATTCAAAACATCAAGTCTGTCAGACCCAGATAACAATCTCATTCAATTTAAAATCCAACCACATGAAATTATTATTTATCATGGCATGGCGAAATTTATGGCGAAACAAACGCCGGACAATTATCACCTCCACCTCAGTGGTTCTGGCCTTGGTTCTGGCCTTGTTTATGCGCTCCATGCAATATGGCTCATATGATACCATGATTAATGCAGGGGTAAATGAGGTAGGCAACATGCAAGTTCACGACACTGGATACTGGAACAACAAAACCATCGACCATGCCTTTTTCAGCTCACCAGAATTGGAGAATAAGATCAGTTCCATCAAAGGCGTTGAACACATACTACCACATCTTGAGTCGTTCGTACTGGCATCTTATGGCGACAAAACCAAAGGTGTACAGCTAATCGGAATCGATCCTGAATCAGAAAACAAACAAATAAATATCAAAGGAAAAATAACCAAAGGAAGTTATTTAATAAAGGGCCACGAAGGACTTGTCATCGGTGATAAAATTGCTGAATACATGAAGGCCGATATCGGCGACAGCTTGGTCGTGATGGGTCAAGGATATCAGGGAACCACCGCCATTGGCATTTTTCCGGTGGTTGGTATTGCTCATTTTGTTTCTCCACAAATGAACAATGTATTGGTATATATGGATTTGGGCACACTCCAGAAAATGATTTTCCCCTACCAGCCAGGACTATTAACCAGTCTTTCAATATACACCCAACCTGACAGTGAAACACAAGTATTTAGTACGTTAAAATCTGAACTTGGAGATCATTATGAAGTCATTAGTTGGAAAGTAATGCTCAGTGAAATGCTACAAAGCATCAAGCTCGATAATATCTCGGGCATGGTGATGTTAATGATACTCTATGTGATTGTGGCTTTTGGCATTTTTAGCACAGTTTTAATGATGACTGTAGAACGTCGACGTCAGTTTGCCGTGATGATTTCAGTGGGAATGCGCAAAGAAAAACTGGTCATTACAAGCATTTTTGAGTCCATCTTTATAGCGCTCATCGGGGTATTTATGGGCTTACTCATCATTACCCCCATTTTGATTTATCTATATCTAAACCCTATCCCCCTCACAGGCGATATTGCAGGAATGTACGAAAGCTTTAATATTGAACCTATTATTACCTTCTCTATCAAGCCTTCTATTTTTATTAGTCAATCCCTAATCGTCCTTTCTTTAGCGCTAACCTCGGCGTTATACCCCATTTTCTATATCCTCCGTTTCAATGTTCTAAACGCCTTAAGGCAATAATATTAATACTATGATCACATCCATATCATGGAGAAATCTCTGGCGAAATAAATTAAGAAGTTTGGTTATTATTTCGGCCGTTACCGTAGGTATTCTTGGTGGCGTTGTGTCGGATGGTTTTATGGAAGGAATGATGGAACAGCGTATTAACGCAGCCATAGCCAACGAAATATCCAATATCCAGCTACATAATCCAGATTTTTTACTCAACAACGAAATCAAATATACCATACAAAATCCAGATCAATATGTCCAAGTGGCAGAAAAAATGCCAGAAATAAAAGGCATTAGCAAACGCCTTATCATTGGTGCCATGGCAAGTACGGCTAATGCAGCTACCAGCGTGCTGATAAGTGGAGTAATTCCTGAAAAGGAAATGCAGGTAACCGACATTTCAAAAAAAATAATTGAAGGAAACTACCTTTCGCAAAGCCAACGGATTCCGGTGGTTATCGGAAAAAAACTAGCGAAAAAACTGAGCATCAAGTTGAACAACAAACTCATTGTTACTCTGGCTGACAGCTCTGGCACCATCACCTACGGAGCCTTTTTAGTTGTTGGCATTTACGAAACCTCCAATAACCTGTATGACGAATCCCATATATTTGTACGTTACAATGATTTGGGGAAATTGGCAGGCGTACCTGGTCAGGTGCATGAAATTGCCATTGCACTCTACCAAAATGACCAAACAAATAGCACTTACGATCAACTCTCGTCTGATTTTTCAAATCAGATAAAAACCCAACAAATTGACATCAAACCCTGGCAAAAACTAGAACCCTTATTGTTGTCGATGATGGAGATGATGTCATTTTTTTCCTATATGTTTCTCATTATCATATTGGTGGCGCTTGCCTTTGCCATCATCAACACCATGACGATGGCCATTATGGAACGAAAACATGAAATTGGCATGTTGATGGCCATTGGCATGATCAGAAGAAAAATATTTTCGATGATTTTGCTGGAAACGCTATTCCTGTCAATAATCGGCGGAATAGCTGGATTGTTAATCAGTTACGGAGTAGTCAGCTACTTTGCGTATTACGGACTCAATATGGGCTCGATGGCTAGTGGTATGGATTACATAGGTTACGATTCAGTAGTTTTCTTCAAGGTTTCCGGAACTTTTTACGTGATCAGTATAATTCTGGTCATTGTCACAGCCATTTTATCCAGCATCTCGCCTTCCATCAAAGCACTAAAAATGGATCCTGTTGAAGCCATCAGAGATATTAATTAAGAAAATAATAGCGTCATGAGTATCATACAAATCAACAATTTACACAAAACTTACACCGACACAAAAGTCCCAGTAAAAGCTGTTAACGGCATTAACCTCAGTATCAACGAAGGCGAATTTACAGCCATTGTCGGGCCGTCAGGCTCCGGTAAAACCACTCTACTGAACCTGATGGGAGGATTGGACACTCCTACAGAGGGAGACATTCTTATTGGAGGAACCAATATTAAAGACCTCAGTTCGCGTCAACTCATCGATTTCAGGTTACGGAATATCGGATTTGTATTTCAATCGTACAACCTGATTCCTGTACTAACAGCTCTTGAAAACGTGGCCTTTATAATGGAGTTGCAAGGGGTTGGTAAAAAAGAACGTCATGCCATTGCCATGGATTTGTTAATCAAAGTAGGACTTAAAGGCAAAGAAAATTATCGACCAGGAGAGCTTTCCGGAGGACAACAACAACGGGTTTCGGTAGCCAGAGCACTGGCATCAAAACCTAAATTTATTTTGGCTGATGAGCCAACAGCGAACCTTGACTCGGTTTCAACCGAAGAATTGCTCTCGATGATGGCAGATTTGAACAAGACCGAGAACATGACCTTTATATTCAGCACCCACGACAAAAGGGTGATGGACAAAGCCCGGAGAATTGTGACGATTGATGATGGAAAGGTTGTGTAATTCAAGTGTAAATTTTAAAATTGAAAATGCAAATGGCAAAATGAAACATAACAATTTAAACTCAATATTATGATTAAATTAATGCTAGATAAATATATCTATTTCTTTGTCCTGTTGATCATTGCAAATTCAGGTTATTGCCAGAAAACAAGAATTAACCATGTTCATTTTATTCGGGTGGTGGCCTCACAGTCCTACCCTCTACCTCCATTTGAAAGAAAAGAAATAGAAATCTCCAATAGTCAGATTTGTTATCAAACTGTATTCCCACCTAAGGAAGAGAACAATAATCACGTTGTAAAAAATGACGAGATTAGTTTGGTAACTGACTGCACAATACCCACCCCTACTGACTACGACTCCATTGTACATTTTATACTAAACTCCGGTCTACTGAATATTGACTTGAATTACACGAAACCGTTTTCAGTTAATGGTGTGATCATGGAAAAAGTAGGTGGCGGAAACTACGGATATACCATTGAAACTTCAGAGGGAATAATTGAATTACCAATTTATGGATCAACAGACTTCAAAATACCAGAAGTTTTGGTAAATTTTAATGCTCTTTTTCACCGAATTACAGCCAGATACCCACAATAAAATCCAAAATAAGTGAATAGAACCATGACCAAACAGATCGTAATAATAGCACTTGTTTTCTGGACAATTCTCTTTCCTATTCGGGTTGAAGCGCAGAAAAAAACGGAGGTATCTGGTTTTCTAGAATTTCTGAACACAACAATGGCCCCCGCAAATTCAGCAGTTTGGCAAAACATGTCGGGAGTTTATAACCGATTTAATTTCAATTATTATCCTGTTAAGAACCTCAAATTTCAGGCGGGGATGCGCAACAATTTCATCTTCGGGCCACTACTTGCCGACACCTACCCAGCATATACCGATCTGCTTACCACTGACAACGGAATCCTGGACATGACCTTTGATTGGGCCCAGGACAGCTCTTATGTTTTCCTGACCAATTTCGATCGATTTTACGCAACTTATACCGTAGGTAAACTCGAAGCAACCGTTGGTCGCCAGCGCATTAACTGGGGAATTAACACTGTTTGGACACCCAACGACATCTTCAATGCTTTTAATTACCTTGACTTTGATTACGTGGAACGTGCAGGTAGCGATGCGGCGCTAGTCCAATACTATACTGGAAATTTTTCCTCGATCAGTTTTGCTGCCAAACTTGATAAAGACAGCAACCTGACAGCTGCTGCCATGTTTAAATTCAATAAATGGAATTACGACTTTCAATTTTTTGGAGGGGTCATGAATACGGATATTGTAGCTGGCTTGGGATGGTCAGGTCAAATCCATGGTGCTGGCTTTAATGGAGAAGCGACCTATTTTAGAAATCAGGATAATTTTGTTGACACCACCGGCATTCTGGTGGCTTCCATCGGAGCCAACTACACATTACCCAATAGTCTGTACATGCATGTTTCGGCCATTATTAACACAGGAGGCACCAGTGGCCCGGCTGGCCAAGGAGCCAATTTATTGATTGGTGAAATGTCAGCCAAAACACTGACATTGTCGAAATTTGACTTTTTTGCTGAAGTTGCTTATCCAATTACCCCATTAATTAAGGTGAACCTGAGCGGAATATTCAATCCATTGGATCATTCGGCCTATGTTGGCCCTAATGTCAATTTCAAACTAACCCAAAACTTAGGCTTTTTTGTGATGAGTCAGGTATTTCTAGGAGATGCAGGAACAGAGTTTGGCGGTTTTGGTCAGATATACTATATCAGGCTGAAGTATAGCTATTAGAGGACTCGGCAAAATAAACACAGAGAACAATTAGATAGTGAGTTTTGTAGAATAAAAACTTCCTATTTTTGCCAAAATATTTTCAATGAAATCTATATACAGTATTTTACGTGCAATCCTATTGGTGACTATTGCTGCTGTTTCTTTGGCGTTTTCGCTCACCATTAACGAAATGGGATTTTTTTTTGGAGTTTCTTTACTTTTAGGAGCTGCTTTAAGTGGGATATACTTATTTGTTCATTTTGATGAACATGTAAACGAAAAGGTGATCATGGAACCCTTAATAGATGCCTTTGCTGGTTTAGTAATTCTTACCCACCCTGAAGTATCCACTCGATTTATTTTGACTGATTTTGCGTTTTGGATGGCCATGAATGGCATTCTCTATTTAGCAGCGGGGTTCTTCAATCATCAAAAATCATCATACTTTTGGCTTTATGTACTTACCGGATTAGTGACAATTATTTTCGGATTCACTATTGTCAACTATAACAATGCGTTTCTGAGCTCAGTCACATATGTGATGGCCTTTTCATTGATCATTTATGGAATCATAAACATTTACCTATCTGTTTACAGAAAAAACACACCCCTACAACCCTAGGAAAAACCAGTACCTGAACAAAAAACTAAAAAAGACATAATCACTTCACTCTATCGTTTGAAAATATTAATTGGGTCAACAAATTAAACAACTGATTTACAAAAGATTTAAAATAAAAAAAAGATTACGAAAAAGATTGTGTAATTCAAAATAACTTTCTATTTTTGCAGCCCGAATTTTGAGTAAAAGATATAACGTATGTATTTAACTGCTGAAACAAAAAAAGAGATTTTTGAAAAATACGGCAAAAGTGTGTCAGACACTGGATCTGCTGAAGGTCAGGTAGCGCTTTTCACTTACCGTATTAAACACCTTACTGGTCACTTAAAGAATAACAAAAAAGACGTCTTTACACAAAGATCTCTTATCAGACTTGTTGGAAAAAGAAGAAAATTGCTCGACTACTTGAAAGAGAAAGATATTGAAAGATATCGCGCCATTATCAAGCAGTTGGGTCTAAGAAAATAAAGAAGGTATAGGATCCTTCCCAAAGAAAGGCAATTTACCGATTGCCTTTTTTTGTGTTTTCAGTACTCCCTATTTTTAACTTTACAAATTAGCATATGAATCCAATAGAACCAATCACCTCTTCTTTTGTACTCGAAGACGGAAGAACCGTTACCATTGAAACCGGAAAATTAGCCAAACAGGCTGACGGATCGGTAGTTGTACGCATGGGCGATACCATGATGCTTGCCACTGTTGTGGCAGCTCAAGAAGCTCGCGAAGACGTCGACTTCATGCCACTCTCAGTGGAATACAAAGAAAAATATGCCGCTACAGGTAAATTTCCTGGCGGATTCTTTAAAAGAGAAGCTCGTCCATCTGAAAATGAAATTTTAATTTCACGACTGGTTGACAGGGCACTTCGTCCACTCTTTCCTGATGATTTTCATGCCGAGACACAAGTTTTAATTAGCCTGATTTCTGGTGGAGAAGACACTGCTCCTGACGCATTAGCTGCTTTGGCCGCTTCTGCAGCACTTACTGTTTCTGACATCCCGTTTAACGGACCGATTTCTGAAGTTCGTGTAGCACGAATCAACGGTGAGTTTGTAATCAACCCCTCACTTAGCTCCCTTGAAGAAGCTGACATTGAAATGATTGTTGCAGCTTCTGCTGAAAACATCATGATGGTGGAAGGTGAAATGAAAGAGGTTAGCGAAGCCGATATGCTTGAAGCCATCAAAGTAGCACACGAAGCCATTAAAATTCAATGTGCTGCTCAGGTGAACCTGGCTGAAAAAGTTGAGAAATCAAAAATAAAACGTGAGTATTGTCACGAAACCAACGATGAAGAGCTAAAAGCCAAAGTACGCGCCGCCACTTATGAAGCTTGTTACGAAATTGCCATGCAAGGCAATGCTGACAAACATGCCCGCAGCGATGCTTTTAAAGCTGTTCGCGATGCCTTTATCGAAAGTATTGAAGACGAAGAAGAACGTCAAGCCGTTACCGGAATGGTAAAAAGATATTTCCATGACGTGGAAAAAGAAGCAGTGCGTACAGCTATGCTTAAAGAACATATACGTTTGGATGGTCGTAAAATGAATGAAATCCGTCCCATTTGGTCGGAAGTAGATTACCTGCCCTCAGCTCATGGCTCGGCCGTTTTCACAAGAGGCGAAACACAAGCCTTGGTGACGGTAACATTAGGAAGTAAATTAGACTCACAAACCATTGATGGAGCCGTAATCTCAGGATCACGTAACTTCATGCTTCACTATAATTTTCCACCATTCTCCACTGGCGAAGTCAAACGCATGATGAGTGTTTCACGTCGTGAAATCGGACATGGTAACTTAGCTGAACGCGCTTTAAAAATCATGGTTCCACAAGGAGAAGAAAATCCATACACTATCCGGGTTGTATCCGATATCCTTGAATCAAACGGTTCTTCTTCCATGGCTTCGGTATGTGGTGGAACTTTAGCTTTGATGGATGCTGGTGTTAAAATGACTAAACCTGTTGCAGGTATTGCCATGGGATTGATTTCTGACAGCAAAACTGGAGATTTTGTGGTATTGTCTGACATCCTTGGGGATGAAGATCACTTAGGTGACATGGACTTTAAAGTTACCGGAACAAGAGATGGAATTACTGCCTGTCAAATGGACATCAAAGTTGACGGACTTTCATATGATGTATTGCAACAAGCACTGGAACAAGCTCGTCAGGGTCGTATTCATATTCTAGGTGAAATGGCCAATACCATTCAGGAACCTCGTGAAGACTATAAAGAATTTGTTCCTCGCATTGAGAAAATATTTATTGAGAAAGAATTTATCGGTGCTGTTATCGGCCCCGGCGGAAAAGTTATTCAGGAAATCCAAAAAACAACAGGTACAACTATTGTTATTGAAGAAGTAGGAAACCAAGGTTCAATTGATATCATGGGTCCCAACAAAACTGCAATTGATGAAGCAAGGGCTTGGATTTCAGGAATTACTGCTGTACCGGAACTCGATAAAGTTTATCATGGGACAGTAAAAAGCATTGTGGCCTTTGGGGCATTTGTTGAAATTCTTCCTGGAAAAGACGGTTTACTTCACGTATCGGAAATCGACTGGAAACGAATTGAAAATCCAGAAGATGTATTGAAACAAGGTGAAAAGCTTGATGTGAAATTGGTGGGTATTGACGCTAAAACAGGAAAACTAAAGCTGTCAAGAAAAGTATTACTACCAAGACCAGAAGGTATGGAGCACTCTGACCGTCCTGAAAGATCAGAACGCCGTGATCGTCCAGAAAGAAGAGATAACGACCGCAATCGCAACGACCGCAATGATCGTCACGACAAACCACGTCGGTAACCTTTAATCAACAATTTCGTATAAGTTTCAGTTTAAATTTTGATAATATAGTATGAGGCAGCTTAAGATTACGAAGCAGGTAACTAACCGCGAAACCGCATCTCTTGATAAATACCTCCAAGAAATTGGCAAGGTAGATTTAATCACGGCAGAGGAAGAGGTTGAACTCGCTCGCAGGATTAAACAAGGTGATCGCATTGCTTTGGAGAAACTTACTAAAGCCAATCTCCGCTTCGTTGTTTCCGTGTCTAAACAATATCAGAACCAAGGACTTAGCCTTCCTGACTTGATCAACGAAGGCAACCTAGGTTTGATTAAAGCCGCACAACGTTTCGATGAAACCCGTGGTTTTAAATTTATTTCATACGCCGTATGGTGGATTCGTCAGTCAATTCTTCAGGCACTTGCTGAACAATCGCGTATTGTTCGTTTGCCCCTGAACAAAATTGGTTCAATTAACAAAATCAATAAGGCTTCAGCCCGACTTGAACAATCCTTTGAACGTGAGCCCAACTCAGAAGAAATTGCTTCTGAACTGGAAATGACCGAAGGTGAAGTTAAAGAATCGATGCGAAATGCTGGTCGTCATGTGTCCATGGATGCTCCATTGATTCAGGATGAAGACAACACCATGTATGATGTACTTCGTAGTGAAGAAGCTACCACTCCTGAAACAGGATTGCTATACGAATCGCTCCGCAAGGAAATTGATCGTGCCATTCAAACACTTACCCAGCGTGAAGCTGATGTGGTAAAACTATATTTTGGTTTGAATGCCGGACACCCAATGACATTGGAAGAAATTGGCGAGAAATTTGATTTAACACGTGAACGTGTTCGCCAAATTAAAGAAAAGGCCATCAGGCGACTAAAGCATACTTCCAGAAGTAAGATTTTAAAATCCTATCTTGGCTAAAAATTTGAAGCGTCCCTCGGGGCGCTTTTTTTTATCTTTGCAAAAAAATCACACATGAGTCACCTCATCGCCCCTTCCCTACTATCGGCCAATTTTGCCAACCTTCAAGACGACATTCAAATGATTAACCAAAGTGAAGCAGACTGGTTTCATCTGGATGTGATGGATGGCGTATTTGTTCCCAATATTTCATTTGGAATGCCTGTAATCAGTGCCGTTAAAAATTTCGCAACCAAACCATTGGATGTTCACTTGATGATTGTTCAACCCGAAAGATATATCAAGCAGTTTAAAGACGCCGGAGCAGATATCCTGACGGTACACGTTGAAGCCTGTACCCATTTACACCGCACCATTCAAATGATGAAATCAGAAGGACTCAAGGCCGGTGTAGTGCTCAATCCGCATACCACCATTCAAGTTCTTGAGGAAATCATTGCAGATCTGGATGTTGTCCTGCTGATGTCGGTAAACCCAGGGTTTGGAGGACAAAAATTTATCGAACAAACTTATAGCAAGATCAAAAGGCTAAAGGAACTCATCCGCGAAAGCGGAAGCAAAGCATTGATTGAAGTTGATGGTGGAGTCACTTTAGAAAATAAGAACAAATTGATTGAATCCGGAGCAGATGTATTGGTGGCTGGAAATACGGTTTTTAAATCAGACAACCCTCTACAAACGATTCACTTATTAAAACAGTAGCTCCTTCATGTATCCCTATTTGCGTTTAGCACGCACCCTCATTAAGAGCAAATTCAAACCACGACTTCACTTTACAGAGGTCAGCTTGCTCCCCATGCGCGTGTGCATAACAGATATTGATCCATTTATTGAATTAAATAATGGCAGGCATTTGACCATGATGGATTTTGGTCGATACGATATGGCTTTACGGATGGGATTGCTAAAAGTGATTAAAGACCATAAATGGGGACTTGTTGTTGCCGGGTCAAGTGTAAGATACCGTCACCGACTCAAACTTTTTCAGAAATACCAGCTGCGATCGCAAATTATAGCGGCGGATGACAAATGGATCTATTTTCATCAACAAACCATCCGACATGGCAAAATTCATTCTGCTGCGCTCATCAGAACCGGTGTGACTTCGAAAAAAGGAGTGGTAAAAGTTGAAGAGGTACTAAAAGCCATGCATATTGAAGATGCCCATATGCCCCTGCCTGAGTGGGTGAAATCATGGGCCAAAGCCGATGAATTGAGACCCTGGACAATCGACTAGTTTTTTATTACATTTGCTTCACTCTGTTCTGTTTTGTTTTAAGCTCTAAACATGAGCTTTTTTTTCTTGATTGATCATTAAACCAAAAAATTTTCATGAAAGCGATATCTATTTCCAACAGCAAGCAAAAAACGATTACCAGCATTGTGGTTGACATCGCAGGTTTAGCCCTTATTTATGCTATTCCAACATTGTCGCATATACTTAGCTTACCACTTTATCTCATCGAACCCATGCGGATAATGCTGATCTTGGCCATGGTACATACCACCAAAACAAATGCAATTATCATCGCTCTAACTTTACCCTTGTTTTCATTTTTTATTTCAGGACATCCTGTTTTTCCAAAAATGATATTGATTGCTTTGGAATTGTTACTCAATGTTATGCTGTTTTATTTTTTGACAAAAAAAATTAATCGCATTTTCCCTGCTATTTTTATAAGTATCCTTTTGAGCAAACTGGCTTACTACGGTCTTAAATTTGGGTTGATAAAGCTCACCCTACTTGACTCTGGGATTATTTCTACTCCACTATACATTCAACTGGTAATGACGCTTTTATTGAGTGGATATCTTTATCTTTTTTACAAAAAAAAAATACCCCAACAGCGGTCCTGACATCCAATAAAAGTTGATTATCAAACCCTAGAACAAATCTCATGAAACGATTTAACTGGAAAAAGATCTCCCTGATAGTCCTTGGTTTTTTTGCCCTTTGCTGGTTTCTAATCCGGGTAATTCCCAAACCGAGTAGAGCCTCCTATCCATGCCAGCGTGCTGCTTTTCCGTTGGCATCCGCATTTGTTCTCTGGCTTGTTGCCACACTCTCTTCTGCTCTGCTCTTTATTAAATTCAAGAAAAAATTAAGCG
The DNA here is from genome assembly GCA_041582875.1 of Bacteroidales bacterium. Classification (GTDB taxonomy): domain Bacteria; phylum Bacteroidota; class Bacteroidia; order Bacteroidales; family F082; genus UBA6244. Next base: position 18,826 of record JBFHGX010000020.1, read on the forward strand.
AGAATAAATGGGCTTACGCTTCTCTTTTTGTTGTACTTTTTGGTGTTTCGATAATCCTATATTCAGCTTTTATTCCTGTCGGAGATATTTTTGCAAAAAACAATACTCAAACTGAAAAAATCCCTTGGACCGGAAGAATCAAAAAAAACCATTCGCAGAATCAAATAACGACTGATTTTGATGAAGTGTCAGTAGTTAAATCACAAAAAGCTCAAGCCTCTGATATTGAATACGAGGAAATTGAGACATTGGTGCGGGAATCGATTAACATGGCGGGCGGAATTGATGCGCTCATCACCAATGGTGATTATGTTGTACTGAAACCAAATCTGGTAGAAATTCCTCCCACTCCTACCCCTGAATATGCAGAAGTGGGAGGAATTGCCACCGACTGGAGGGTGGTAAAAGCTGTCGCTAAAATTGTTCGAGAACTTAATCCAGATGGAAAAATATACATCATCGAAAGTTCCTCAGCTACGTCCACCAGAGAAGTCCTTAATTACTACAAATACACCCCCCAAAATATTCCTGAGGCAGATGCCATTGTGGCTTTAGAGGATAGTTGTGGCGCTTTTGAAGATTACACCGACATTAACCTAGATCAAATTCTCCTTAACGATACTGTTAGATTGTATCCTGATGACCATAAACCTAATTTATCACCTGAATTTTACATCAACAAAATATACAACCAAGCTGATGTGGTGATAAGTATTCCTGTCCTCAAAAATCATAAAGTGGCTATCATTACCGGGGGCGTAAAAAATGTGGCCATCGGTATGGCTCCTCCCAATATTTATGGGATGTCACCAACTTTTTTTGGAAAATGGACAAAAATAGATCATGGATTGGTTAACCTCAACAAATGGCTTCACGATTTCTATTTATGTAAACCGGTTGATTTTGTAGTAGTTGACGGACTTCAAGGGTTCGATCACGGACCAACTGGATATGAGGGTTTGACTATGGAAGAGATGCAGCACAACATGCGACTGATTATCTCCGGTAGTAAAGCACTATCTGTAGACGCCATTTGCGGACTTATCATGAGTCTTGACCCCACTTTTGCTGATTATATGGTTTATCTGGACAAAGAAGCATATAACGTTGGAACCATCGATTCAAGATTCATTCGCATGAAGGGTGAACTTATGAACCACATTAGGGAAGTATTTCCACACAATGAAGATCTTGTTATGGATGCAATTTATACCGATTATACTCCACCAAATGTGGAAGTTATATCTTCCTCATTGAATGGAAACATAGTCAACCTTTCACTTTTGAGTGATGACGATCTCAACAAACTGGAGTTGATAGTAAATGGCGTTTTACTCGATCAAATTTGCATTGATAGTTTTGCTTCAGTATCTTTTGAGATCGACGAAAATCTTCTACCCGTTGATAGCCTTACACTAATCGCCTATGATCGATTTTTTAATAAAAATCAAATTTTCATTGACTATACAGCTATTGATGAAACCAGAGAACCTTTGGTCATCTTAAACCAAAACTACCCAAATCCGTTCAGCCAATCTACCTCCATTGACTTTGAACTAAAGAACACCTGTCAGGTAAAACTGACTATTACCAATATCAAAGGACAAGTAATAGAGACCCTTATTGATAAAAAGCTACCTTCCGGATCGCATCAATACAAATGGGCATCTCAGGTTAGCAATGGAACCTATATTTGTGTATTGTCAGCAAATGGAGAAACCATTTCCAAACAAATAATAAAAAAATAACAATTTAATAATATAGCTACAACACCATATATCTACCTCATTATCTTCTTGTTAAATCACACCAACAAGACTTCTTTATCATTTACAACTTATACCCTTACAGGATGTGTTTTTAAGATGCTGTATTCATATAATTTTGCCATATGTTAGAATGATTAATTGGAAAAATTAGCTCTATCAGAACCAATATCGGTATCCTATGAAACAAATTCGTCTCCTGTCTGCACTTGTATTAATCATCAGTATTTCATCATGCAAAAAAGAATCCTCTCCGGAAGTCATTTCTGCAGTGTATTCGGTGTCGTACAAAGTAAATCACGATGGCCGGTATTTCATCGAAATCCCAAAGGTTTATGAGTTTGCCAACACCATTCTGGCTCTCAAAGACATGGATAATCCTACACTTTTTACCCAAAGAGGTACAGCCTACTACCAGAAGTTTTACAACCATTTTTATGCCTACAGATACAACGATTTATTATCGCAATACAATTTTCACTATGCGGATATCGAAGGGTATTTGGGAGTAAGCATGAATAGTTTTAAGTATGAATACTACCATGGACAATTGGAATCAAAAAACATTTACAACGAAATAGCCATCCCCGATCTATTTTCATCACAATTGGAATTGGTGAACAAACTGTATATTCAGAGCGACTTTGAAACGTTTTATACGGATAATGAATACTTTTATCAAAATCAGATACGGCTTTACGATTCGGTGGTACCGGTTAACAACATGTGGTCCTGGCTTGAAAAGGAGTTTAGCACCAAAGTAAACAGCTATACGGTACTGCTTTCTCCTTTATCAAAACACCGGGATGTAGCTCACCATTCCCAAACTCCTGACTTTAATGAAACGCTTTTATTTTTATGCGGAATGCCCGAAGAATTGCCTTTCTCCGACTCAGTAAGTCTGGTGAAATTGGGACAAAGTACTTTCATCAACATGACTGTTGATTATATTGAGCCAGCCTCACTTGTCCACGCAACCACCATTGCAACCTCAATGAGCCGCAGGGTTATTTGGAAACAAAATCTTGAAGCCAATCTGGATTTTGATACTCCGATTAAAATCTTTAATGAATACCTCAAATGGACAACCTATTGCATTTACGCGAAAGAACATTTTAGTTCTGATATCTTTAACACTATAAACACCAACATCGAAACCTATATGGTTGATGAAATGGGATTTATCCGTTTTAGGGATTTTAATGAAAAATGTATGGCATTGTATACCGAATCAAGCATCGAAGACCTGTATCCACAACTACTTCAGTGGGCTGATGCAATTAACGACAATTAACTTCTCTTTTTGTATAACTGGATGACAGAAGTATTTGTTGCTCATTCTGCCTGAAAAAATATCCCGGTAATAACCTACCTCATTTGTCAATAGGCACGGATTGTAGATCGTATCCGTTTATACACTATCTTTGCCGTCTAATAATCTTCTCCAGCCCAAAAAACCTCCTGAACAAACTACAGAAATAATTTAAAAATTTAGAATGCAATTCGAACAACTGGAAATTATTAAGCCTATACTAAAGGCTTTACAAGATAAAAAATACATTGAACCCACCGACATACAAGCAAAGGCCATTCCACTCGTACTTAAACGTCATGATGTTTTGGGCTCAGCCCAAACCGGAACCGGAAAAACGGCTGCTTTTGCCATTCCCATACTACAGCATCTTTTTCTCGATCGACAGTTACAAAACAACGCGCGTAAAATTCGTGCACTAATTGTTACACCTACCCGTGAATTGGCCATTCAAATTGGCGAAAGCTTCACTGAGTATGGCAAATACACCGGCATTAAAAACACCGTCGTATTTGGAGGTGTGAATCAAGGATCACAAACCAACGAATTAAAGCGTGGCATTGACGTTTTGGTGGCAACTCCCGGACGACTTCTCGACTTAATCGATCAGGGTTACATCCGCTTACGCGATGTTGAATACTTTGTTCTGGATGAAGCCGATCGCATGCTCGACATGGGATTTATTCACGATATACGTAAGATTATTGCCTTGCTACCCCTGAAACGTCAATCGTTGTTTTTCTCGGCCACGATGCCACAGAATATTGTTGAACTCTCACGTAAGATACTTAACAATCCAAAAAAAGTGGATGTTAGCCCAGTTTCATCAACGGCCGAAACCATTAAGCAATACCTATACTACACCAATCGTACCGACAAAAACGATTTACTTCTTAACATCATTGTTAAGAAAAAGATTGAGCAAGTATTGGTTTTTGCCAGGACAAAGCATGGCGCCGACCGCATTGATCATTTTCTTAAAAAGAAAAAAATAAAATCGGCAGCAATCCATGGTGATAAAGCCCAAAATCACCGCCAAAAATCACTGTCTCAATTTAAAACAGGTGAGATTACCGTTTTGGTGGCCACTGATATTGCTGCCCGAGGAATCGACATTGATAAACTCAGGTATGTAATTAATTTTGACATTCCCAATGTAGCCGAAACCTATGTACACCGCATTGGACGCTCAGGGAGAGCAGGTGAAGAAGGCGTAGCTTTCTCGATATGTGAACCCGAAGAAAATGTGTTTATTACCGAAATCGAAAAGCTCATCAACCAAAAGATAAAAGTTGTCGATAATAACCCTTTTCCTCAAACGGACAAACCCATGACCAATGCGGAGAAAAAGGAATGGAACGTAGAAAAACAGAGAAGGAAAAAGGAGTTTTTCGCCAACAAGAAGAACTCCACTAACAAATCTCCATCGAGAGGATACAGACAGAAGAAATAAAAATCATTTTCTTTTTTCTTCCCGTCTCCTTTTTCGTAAATCGCGTTTGGTGGTTTGGTTTACCACATCTATACTTTTCTGGTTACTTTTATCGAATGTTGGAATGGTCGTTGCCAGAATACCACTTAGCAAAGGTTTAAATGCGAAATTCCCAAACCCTTTGTACATGGCACGATCAAAATAAATGGGTACTTTTCGGGGTTTTTCCCCGGAAAAAGGATTGTCGACCCGAATAACCTGGTTGGCAATCCACGTAAGCACTTTATTGTCGTGGTGGCCATCGTTTTTCAACACTGTTCCTTCAAGGTCATTATACAACATGGTCATAGTACCCATTGCATAAGTATCATTGGCTTCCACTGCAAACTGAATGCTTTTCAGATCACCTTTACTAAACTTTACTCCTGCTGCAGATTCGAGCATAGGATTAAAAACAGACATGGATCCGCCGCCCATGCTACCGTGATAATTAAAGGTATCGCGGGCACTTAGAAGTGGAAAAGTAAAATCAACTTCAAAGGGAATTAACTTTTGGAGTTTAGCGCTCAACAAAATCTTCATCGGAATATTGATGTCCATGCTGTCGCGAACAGAGGTTACATCACTCATCGTGACATTAAGATCATCCAACGACACCTTCATAAAAGCAACTTTATCATTATTACTCTCCTCGTAAACCAACTGACTATTCTTAATAAAAATGCTATCGATAGTGAGTCCTGTGGTCATGGTTTTTAGTAACTGATTAGGTAATAATGGACGTTTAGTTTCATCAAAGGGCAACGATCGATTGCGCAAAACGAATAACTTAAGTCCGTCAAAATCAATTTGAGGAAAATAATAGCCACCTGAAAGCACCATATCCTTCACATCTCCCAAATGAACATCCATCTGATCAATAACCACATTAAAAACGTCGCCACGAAATTTCATGGATGCTGCCATGGTATACATATTCTTTTTTGGAGTAACCTTAAACCCATCCAAATGAAGCAACTGTGATTTCACACTAAACGACAATCTAGCAAAAGATATACCATAATCCTTGGTATAAAAATCAAACGTCTCATTTTCAATGTCCAAACGCACATCTTTCAACATCAATCTAAACGTATTGGTATCCAATGGGTTTTTAATTAAACTCAGGTTGTCAAGTGTAAAATCAGCACCACTGTTATTCAATAAAGTATCCACTTTTAGCGGATCAACCATGTACAATGTAAAATTGACAAACTTAATCACCCCAATATCTACCCCTCCAATCGTTGGGAGAGCAATACGATTAATATTGATCCCTTTTTCCACCTGTTCCTTGGTCAGCTTTCTTTTCTCCTGTTTTCCTCCCCCGGTATAAATAGTGAGCATTAGATCATCAAAAACAATCTCCTTAATGTCGATTACCTTTGTATCCAGTATGGAAATGACATTCAAATGACGGAGACGCAAAATTGGAATTTCTACCTTATAAAGCGATTTCTGAATGGATTCACGTAACTTGTATTGCTGCATCAGACTGCTATCAGGTGTAATCACCACATCCTTAAGGATAACCGACATGGTAAACAAATTAATTTTTGCCCGGCGAAAATCTATTTGATATGCTGATTCAGATTTATTGATTGCTTCACGAATTTTAGATTCCGCAATACGGCTCACCACTAGGTTAGCAATAAGTAACGCCACAACAATAACTGCGAAAATGATCCCAGCGCCAACATATATTTTTCTTGATTTTGAAAGATTTCGCCACATAAAAACTGGTTTTAGGAAACGAAGTTAATCAATTTCACAAATTAGTTCAATAAAACCTGTTGAATTTGTCTTTTCAAGAATAGACCACTACACGTTTGCCGATCTCCAACGCCCACTTTTCAAATAGGGCCAACTAATCGAGATCATCAATAATCCATATACAATTTCGGCTGTCCAGGCTCCCTCCACACTAACCTTTACAACATAGATCATGAAATAGGCATAAACCAAATAAAACGACAGAATAATGATTTCGATGAGCAAAGATGTTTTGGTCATACCTGCACCTGAAACGCCACTAAAAAAGACAAAACCAATGGACACAAAAATCCCTCCCAAGCTCACCACATACATGACCGGAATTCCTAATTCGATCAATGCGGGGTCGTTGGTGTATATTTGCAGAAATGCACCAGGAAAAAGCACGGTGAGACCTACCGGAACCAATATCATGGCAAAACACATCAAAGCAGTTTTGTAGATAAGGGACATCACATGATCTGGTTTATTCATGCCAATCAAATAGCTAACCAAGGAATTGGTGGCAGTTGAAAACCCCCAAACAGGAATCATGATGATCATGTAAATACTCCGAATAATATTGGAAACGGCTAACGATTGTTCTCCCAATTTCTCCACCAACAGAAAAAAACCAAACCATACTGATAGCGAAATAAATTGTTGCATCATCATTGGAATGGAAATGCGAAAGATATTAAACAGCTTCTGGAAACTTAATCCGAAGAGAATGGTAAAACCATAATCGCTGTAGCGGATAGTCAGATGAGTGTATATAACAAAGAACAACAAGGCTGATCCTTCAGCAATTACAGATGCCAATGCTGCTCCTTCGACACCCATTACAGGAAATCCGGCATGACCGAAAATCAATAGATAGTCGAGCACAATGTTGACTACTGCCATAACCACCGTTGTGTAGGTAATTACCTTAGTACTTGTGATGCCAACGAAAAACGAGCGAAAAACAATATTGATGAACGCAAAGAAGATTCCAAAGGCACGAATCTTTAAAAAATCAATGGTTGCCCCATATATTTCTTTGGAATTCACAAGCCCATCTAACAAATACACAGAACCATAATGCAGCAAGTAAAACGCAACAAATGCTACTCCAATAAGAAACAGAAGAGAGTGTATTAATACGCTCCCAATGGCTTTCCTGTTATCCTCACCAAAACGACGAGCCACAATAATCTGAACACCTGTTCCAAATCCGAATCCAAGCATAACGACAGCCAGATAAAATAACCCTCCCAGCGCACTGGCTCCCAAGGCAATATCCCCCACCCTACCTAAAAATGCAGTGTCAGTAAAAATGATCAGGTTTTGAGCAATACTCCCCAAAATAATGGGGTAAGCAACCTGCCAAATGCGTTGATAGGATACGGTGGTTTTCATAAGGTGGCAAAGATAGAAAAAGTGGGAAGACGGGGGACAGGAGAGAGAAGTTGAGAGTCGGAAGTCAGAAGTCAGAAGATGGAAGACCGAAGATGTGGCATAGTACCGCAGGCACGACCGATTGGGTAGCCCTTGAATTTATTCCGGGGTTGGGGAAGAGGGAAGTCAGGAGAGGAAGATTTGAGAAATGAATTGAGTCAGATTACGAAGTAATGATTATTTTTACGTTTTATTGATCAATCCAATTTTACACGCTATAAAACCAATATCATGAGATTTCTAGGAAACATTATCTGGCTCATCTTCGGAGGATTTGCCATTGCCATTGAATACTTTGTCGCAAGCATGTTGTTGATGGTTACCATTATTGGTATTCCCTTTGCCTTACAAACCATGAAACTCGGCATTTTGGCCTTATGGCCATTTGGAAGCACCGTAACGAGCAACACTCGATCAACAGGATGTTTAACCACTTTAATGAATGTAATATGGTTTTTTGTGGGTGGTATTTGGATTACGCTGACTCACTTACTATTCGGCGTCCTTTTGGCCATAACCATAGTTGGACTCCCATGGGCGAACCAACATTTCAAACTGGCATCACTGGCACTTACTCCCTTTGGTAGAGATATTGTGAGTATTTAATTAAAATATTGCAGGAATTTATAGACGAAACCAACTGGCACTCATCATACTGCTTCTACTTTGGCAGGAATCTTTGATTTTCTTAAAAAAGACTTCGCCATCGCCTTCCATCTGATATTCATAGTGACCCTCTGCAGAACCGCAGGAATTATTGCCTGTAAAAACAAAAGTAACAATCGTTTTATTTACCATCACTGTTCCTTTTGTTTTGGCAGGACTGTCAACGGCAGGCGACTCGAAGGTACAACTACTTCCCACAATAGTCAACATGGTTCCGTCGTAATTGCTTACCCATGTACCTTGCAGGTGTGTCAATTCCTGTATGTCTTCGGCACTTTTTTCACCAACAATTGCAGGACTCTCCTTCAAAGGCAATTCTGTTTCAACTGCATTGGACGAAAGGGTAGCATCTTGATTTAGTATAAAATAACTGATGCCAAACGACAACAATGCAAGAATGATAACAACGATGAGAAAGACCACAAAAGAATTCGATTTCTTCTTACTTTTCCGGGAAGTGGTTCTGCGCTTTGCCATAGTATATTTTTTTTGTAAAATTAATGAATTAATAAGCGTCAGTTATGTAAACTTTAAAAAAACAAATGAAGTTGAAATAGATTTCTCTTTCACTTTCACAAGTGAACCAAAATAATTCGTTGAATCCTTCAGAATCAAACAGAAAGAGATTCAAATAGCCCATACTTTTCAACATTTCTTCATATCTCTTTAAGGAAGTTTAAACTAAACTTGAAAACATTTCAAACACTTTAATTACTTTTGCCCCATGGAAGAAACGATCATTATTCTCGATTTCGGGTCACAGTACACCCAACTTATCGCCCGAAGGGTGAGGGAGTTAAACGTTTATTGCGAAATTCATCCTTACAATAACATTCCTGAAATGACACCAAATATCAAAGGAGTTATTCTATCGGGAAGTCCTTTTTCAGTGCACAATTCAGAAGCGCCTGCTCCAGATTTAAGTGCTTTTAGAAAAAAGATGCCCTTATTGGGTGTTTGTTATGGAGCGCAATACCTCGCTCAATTGGATGGAGGAAAAGTACTTCCTTCTGAGATTAGAGAATATGGTCGTGCCAACTTGGGGTTTGTGAATCAGGAAAGTCCACTCCTTAAAGGAATGTCGCAACATTCACAAGTATGGATGTCGCATGGTGATACCATTTTGAATATTCCTGATACTTACGAAATCATTTCCAGTACCGAAACGGTAAAAGTTGCCGGATTTAAAATCGCAGGCGAAACCACCTATGGCATCCAGTTTCATCCCGAAGTTTACCACTCCACCGAAGGTAGTACACTGTTAAAAAACTACCTTGTAGATATTTGCGGATGTAACCAACAATGGACGCCCGACTCATTTATCGATACTACCATCCATCAATTGCAAGAAAAACTGGGCAGCGACAAGGTAGTTTTGGGTCTTTCGGGAGGTGTTGATTCATCCGTAGCTGCTGTATTACTCAACAAAGCCATCGGAAAACAACTGCATTGTATTTTTGTTGACAATGGACTTCTTCGCAAGAATGAATTTGAAGATGTGCTCCACTCGTACCGCGATATGGGATTGAATGTCACTGGCGTAGATGCCAAAGATCGATTTTGGGGAGCGCTCAAAGGCATTACTGATCCCGAATTAAAACGCAAAGCCATTGGCAATGCCTTCATCGAAGTATTCGATCAGGAAGCCCATCGCATTGAAGATGTTCAGTGGCTGGCTCAAGGCACCATTTACCCAGATGTTATAGAATCTATTTCTGTTAAAGGGCCTTCAGCTACCATTAAATCGCATCACAATGTGGGCGGTTTACCCGATTTCATGAAACTCAAGGTTGTAGAACCACTTAATACCTTGTTTAAAGATGAGGTACGTCGCATTGGAAAAGCACTCGACATGCCTGCACACCTGATTGAACGCCACCCTTTTCCTGGTCCCGGATTAGGCATTCGCATATTGGGTGAGGTGACTCCTGAAAAAGTATCTATCCTTCAGGAAGTCGATTATATCTACATCAATCACATGAAAGAAACCGGACTTTACAACAAAGTCTGGCAAGCCGGCGCCATCCTGCTACCCGTTCAATCAGTAGGCGTAATGGGCGATGAACGCACTTATGAAAGTGTGGTTGCGTTAAGGGCTGTAGAATCAACTGATGGCATGACTGCTGACTGGTCGCCATTGCCCTATGAATTTCTTTCCAAAGTTTCCAACGAAATCATCAATCGAGTAAAAGGGGTAAATCGTGTTGTTTACGATATCAGCTCCAAGCCACCGGCCACCATTGAGTGGGAGTAAGATGAGTTAAAAGTACTTGAAGTTTAAAGTGGCTAAAGTCTTAAAGAAAAGGAAGTCGGAAGTCGGGAGACGGAAGATTGGAGTCGTATTTCTGCCTTGTTTTTAATGCAATCAAAATTTTATGGACATGAGTGAAGTTGACCAAATTCTTGATCAGTTGAGGCAGTTAGGGAGTGATCAAACCAAGAAAGTACTTAGCAAACATGGGGCAAGAGAACCTTTCTTTGGTGTAAAAGTGGCCGATCTCACTAAAATCCAAAAAACGATCAAAGTAAATCACACATTGGCTTTGCAGCTTTTTGAAACCAGGAATAGTGATGCCATGTATTTGGCTGGTATGATAGCCGATCCTCAGCAAATGGATGAAGCAACACTGAATCACTGGGCTAACAAAGCTTATTGGTATATGCTATCAGAATATACGGTTGCCCGGATAGCTGCCGATTCAAAGTACGCAGAAAAAGTAAGTCTGGATTGGGTACAATCGGATCAAGAAAGAATTGCATCTGCCGGATGGGCCACACTTTCGTTGATGCTAACCAAATCACATCCGTTCCATCTAAACACCAAACTGATACAATCTTTGCTTCAAAAGGTGGAAGCCCAAATCCCAAACGCACACAACCGCGTTAAATACACCATGAACGGATTTGTAATTGCAGCAGGAAGTTATGTTACCGAACTCACGGATTTCGCCACCGAGGTAGCTCTTAGAAATGGAAAAATAAAGGTCGATATGGGCGGAACGGCTTGTAAAGTTCCCGAAGCCGTTAGCTATATTCAGAAAACCTTGGCAAGAAGAAAAAAGTGAGGCTGTTTAAAAGTCTGGAGTCCAAAACCGAAAACAAAAATGGAATGATGTAAAACAAAAAGCAATATTTTCCCTAATTTAACGTCATGTTCCAAGGAGTTTACTATTTTTGATTTGAAGATTGAGGATTCATCAAACATCTACCATGTTAATCAATAAAAAAATACTTATTTTACTTTTTTCAGCTTTGGTCTTAACCGCTTCAGCGCAGTCGGTTTACATCAAAAAATCGGAGGTTGTGGAAGCCCGAAACGGACACAATTACTACATCCACCTGGTTGAAAAAGGCCAAACGATATACTCCATTGCCAAGGCATATGATGTAACTGTTGACGAATTGTATTTTGAAAACCCTTCGGCGAAGACCGGAATTTCGATTGGACAAGAAATACTTGTTCCAACCATTAACAAAGAAACGCAACTCACTTCAGAGGTAAAAACCACCAACTTTGAATTCTTTTACCATATCGCAGCAGCAAACGAATCCTTTGACCACATTGCATCCATTTATGTGATTCCTGTAGAATATATCCGTAAAGCAAACCCAACCCTTCATGGCAATCTTCGCGAAGGTGAATATGTTAAGGTGCCGGTTGAAGGTTCCTTTAATGCGTTGGATGGAAAAACAACTACAGTCCAAACATACAGTGCTCCAATAGCCTCTAATTCAAGCATCCCTAAGCCTAAACCACAGATCAAGCGCACCACAACGCCGGTTGTAACATCAACTGTAGAACAGCAAAAACCACAAACGACTGCTCAGAATCAAATCCCGATGCCCGCTGTAAAAAAGACTCCGGCAGTTGAAACCAAACCTGCTTCAGAGTTTGTCAGTTTCGATCCAGACATTCCGGTTATTGCCGATTATCGCCACGTGGTGATACAAGGGGAAACCACTCAAAGTATCGCAGACAAATACAATATTCCAGCAGAATTATTAAAAGCTACCAATCCAGGACTTGGAAATTCGGTAGTTAAAGGCGATAGGTTGCGGGTTCCCGATAAAACCAAACTCTCGCAACCCGTTAAGCTTGAAGAAACAAAACCAATTACAACACCCACTACCACTGCTTCCGAAACAGTAATTGAACAAAATAACAGTCCGACAGAACCACCAAAAGCACAAGAGCCTGAATTTATTAAACATGTGGTTAAGAAAAAGGAAACCCTGTATAGCATTGGGCGTGAATACGGCGTTACCGTGCAGGAAATCTTAGCCGCTAACCCCGGGCTTACCACAACGATTAAAATTGGTCAAATCATTCAAGTACCAAAAAAAAAAATAAATAACAAATACCTGGAACATATTTCGGCCTCTAAAACCCGAACCAAACTGCTGGCACGGATGTATCTGGTAGATTTAAATGAACTTACCGATTTGAATCCTGCTTTGGGCAGATGGGTGTATCCGGGACAAATTGTAAAAATACCTGTGGGTGAATTTGCCCTTGATTTGGCGAATCAACCACTTGAACCGGAGCCTGAAATCGAACCTACAATTGAGCTTGATATTGTTGAAATTCCCAATGTTTTCGATAGGTGCAATAAAAATCAACCCAACACACAAAGGGTCTTCCATGTTGCCTTGATGTTGCCCCTTTACCTAGATGAACTCGACAGTTTAAATAAAACCGATTTTTTACAACAAAGGCAAAATGGGTTTAAACCGTTTCGATTCATTGGTTTTTACGAAGGCGCGCTTGTCGCGATTGATTCGCTCAGGAAACAAGGACTTCAGGTTGAATTGCATGTGTTCGATGTCGATCAAAACCTGACCTCGGCTGCCCGGGTACTGCAACAACCTGAGCTTAGAAACATGGATATGATCATAGGGCCTCTTTTCCCCCAATGCTATCATCAGGTGGCGCTTTATGCCGGGAACTTCAATATTCCTATCATTAACCCACTAACATTCAGAGAGGAAACAGCGTTTAACTACAAGACGGCCATCAAAGTAAAACCGGGTACCGAATTTCAACAAGAACGGCTGGTGAATTATATCAAACAATTTTATCCCCATTCCAAGGTATTTCTAATTACGCAAAGTGCATACGAAGATGCTGATCAGGTTCAGGGGTTACTGAATGCCTTGCGCAGTTCAGTTCCCGATGAAGCCAAAGTTAGTAACACCGATTTGTATAATTTATCGATTGGTGTGGCTCAGCGCGACGAAGAATATACGTCTGACCAGCCATTGCCGATTTTTGAGTTTGAAGGATTAAATATTTATCCTGATTTATTAGAACAAACGCTTGATGACAGTACCGCTCTTCGCAACAGCGTTAGCCGAATTGTATACATGAACGACAGCTTGCATCCGTTTCTGGACAATGCCTCGGCATTACGACAAAATGTGGTTGTACTTTATGGGAATAAAAAGTCGTTTGTAATGGACGTGATGAACCGACTCAATGAAAGCCGTGACACATTTGACATTAAACTGGTGGGAGTCCCGACCTTTGAACGCATCAATGAACTAAGCAACAGCCAGTTGAGCAACCTTGAAACTGCTTATTTTTCATCAGATTACATGGATTACGCATCTGCTTCCATGCGGCATTTTATGATCGAATTCAGACAGCAATTCCAGTTAGAACCTGATCAATACGCCTATCTGGGTTTTGATATCACCTATTACTTTTTGTATAACCTGTTTTTGTTTGACGATCACTTTTTTCAATGTTTGGAATCAAATCCGATGCGGATGTTACAAACAACTTATCAGTTTAAACGCAAATCGGAAAACTCTTTTGAGAATACTTATTGGAACTTATTGCGCTACCGAGGCTTGAATTTGTATAAAGTTCCTGACCGGATTCTCTTCCCTGAAAACATGCCCATCCAATGAAAAAACTCCCTCAACTTACCCTCAGTTTTTTGATGATGATTTTCATAACGGCCTGCGGACCGACAGTGAAAGAAAGTAAATGGGAAAACGGAAATATGCGCTCCCGCATTGAGTATGCAGGAGAAGCAATCAATGGAACAGCGGTTTGGTATTTCGAGAACGGAAACAAAGAACAAGAAGCACACTACGTCAATAATATTTTGAATGGTGAAATGAAACGTTGGTACCAGAATGGCCAAACGGAAACCCTTGCCAACTATAACATGGGGCTACTTGAGGGTAAAGTTATGACATACAGCGACAAAGGACAGCTCATTTCAGAAGAAAACTACGTTAACGATACCCTCAACGGAAGCTATACTCTCTGGTATCCTACGGGCGAATTAAAAATAACAGGACAATACGACAAAGGACTTTTCCAAGGAAGGTGGGTGTATTACGCCAACGTGGGTGAGATTGTAGGTGTTGGGAATTACAACAAAGGAACAGGCTTGCAAAAAGCCTGGTGGCCCAATGGCAACATCAAACGCGAGGTTCCGTATCTCAACAATGAGAAACACGGTGAAGAACGGATTTTTGACGAAAACGGCAAGCTGGAACAGGTGATTGAACATCGGTAAACTCAAGCATAAATCTAGTAGAAACAAATTACCGGATCCATATTACGTACAAATCGCAACAAAGACCCGGTAAGAGAATTTACCAACTAATTTCTTAGTTAATATCAGCAAAAAAAAGGTTCACTAATCAAGCGTAAACTTAATGGGTATATTATAGCTTACACGAACAGCCTCACCGCGTTGCATTCCAGGAGTCCAATTGGGCATGGAGCTCACCACACGAACTGCTTCTTCGTCACATCCTCCACCAATACCACGCAACACCTTTACATTGGTAACCGAACCATCAGCTTCCACCACAAAGTTAACAAATACACGCCCTTGAATACCTTCTTGTTTGGCCATGGCAGGATAGGTAATATTGGCTGACAGGAATTTAATCAGTTGTTCCATTCCACCTGGGAAAACAGGCATTTGCTCCACAACAGTAAACACTTCCTTTTCAGTATTGTACTGAGCAGTTGGATTACTTGAGAAATTACCTGTAATCTTTTCATCACCGGCTTTTAGCACATAGGAAAAATAAGCACTTCCCTCAGGCATTTTCCATTTGGCCGTAAATTCGCCTGGCCCCATGTTTTCGTCAAAAAGTGTCGCTACTTTTTGGTTTTTGTCGTTAAACAACTCGAGTACTGTCAGTTGATTTTTACCCAGCGTTACCATAAACATGGATTCCATGTCGTCAAAGCTGTGCACTGTAGATAAAGACACACTATCAGCCGGAATATTCAATTCCGTAAAAGTTGCATCTTTTAATGCCAAATCTTCAGAAACAGGATTAGACTCCGAACAAGCCACCATCATCAGCGCCAAGGCGATAAAAATCCACACCGATTTAACCCACATCCTCACGGGATGTTTCACATTTTTCATCATAAATAACCTCCTTTTTAAAAGTGAATAACTAAAATTATGTGTTAATAATTGAGAATTCAGTTGAGTAGAATGGGAAACCAACAACACCCGATAGTAACTTGGATCAGGATAGAAACTCAAAACTCCTTCATCAGCCAACAATTCATGGTTTTCACGAACCTCTTTTTTAATCAGGTAAATAAAAGGATTGAACCAAAATACCAGCGCCACCAATTCACAAAACAGGATATCCAATGAGTGCCATTGCCTAACATGCTGTTGTTCATGGGTCAGTATTTGTTGATTTCTATCGGAATGGGCCATCATTTCATTGGTCACAAAAACATATCGGAAAAAAGAAAAAACAGGCGTTCCTTCGTTTAACATCACATAAGTAATATCTCCACTTTGGCTTTTAGGACTGATCCGCACCAAGCGAAATAAATAGGATAACCGATAAGCCAGTCGCCCCACACCTATCAGGACACCGATCATATAAACAACGACGAACCAAAAATCCCATGAAACGACATCCGTAACGGGAATAGCCGCATCAGCTGCATTGATAGTTACTTCATTTATCATTAAATGGTTGATAGCCTGTAAGGGATGCTGAACCGAATAGATTGCCAGTGATCCGCCAATATGAGTACCCAAATGTATGGGAATCAGTGGCAAAACAACGGCCAACACCAGAATCATCAATAGATAAACCCGATTAAACACAAAATAACCTTCAGTACGAAAAACCAACCTATATATAAGGTATCCGATAAGAAGCACGAGAGCCGATTGAGCAAAGAATCCCAACAGAGTTTCCATGGTACAGTGTTTTTTACTTTTTAGATTTACGGTCGATTTCCGATTCGATCAAGGACTTCATTTCTTCGAGCTCCTCCAACGAAAGATTTTGCTCTTTGGTAAAAAAGGAGGTCAGACTTTGATAAGAGTTTCCAAAGTAGTTCTGGAGCACTTCTTTAAAGTAGTTTTTTCGGTAGATGCGTTTTTCCATCAACGGAAAATATTCGTGGGCTTTGCCATGTGCTGTGTAACCCACAAAACCCTTACGCTCTAAAATCCGAATAATGGTAGAAACTGTATTGTAAGCCGGTTTTGGCGCTGGTAATCGATCAATGATATCACGTACATACGCATTTTTCAACTCCCACAACACCTGCATCACCTGCTCTTCCGCTTTAGTTAACTGCTTCATATTTTCAATATTCTTTCTTATATAACTAACTTTATAGTTAATTATTGCAAAGGAAATGAAAGATTTAATACAAAACCAACTTTCAACTAAATAATTAGTTTTGCAATCGTTACCGGAAATCGGAAACCCTTGAAAACATTGCTATTTAGACAGGGTTAAAAAAAGGAAAATATTTCGTTTAAAACGAACCACCAATTGAAATTAGTTCTAATTTTGCACTGTTAAAAAAATAACAATACTGTTTAAACAACTGATTTTTAAGTAAAATAATTTTACTGCTATGGATCTTAATAAAATAATGAACGATCTGGAAAAAAAGCATCCAGGTGAATTGGAATACTTGCAAGCTGTACGCGAAGTATTAGAGTCAATTGAAGACGTTGTAAATGAAAATCCTCAGTTTGAAACTGCAGGAATCATTGACAGAATCATTGAGCCAGACCGCATTCTTTCTTTCAAAGTCACTTGGGTTGACGATAAAGGCAAAGTAAATGTAAACCTGGGTTACAGGGTACAATTCAACAACGCCATTGGACCATACAAAGGCGGCTTACGTTTCCACCCCAGTGTTAACCTCAGCATCCTGAAATTCTTAGGATTTGAGCAGATCTTCAAAAACTCATTGACCACCTTACCTATGGGCGGTGGTAAAGGCGGTTCTGATTTCAACCCTAAAGGTAAATCAGACGGCGAAATCATGCGTTTCTGCCAAGGTTTCATGATGGAACTGTGGAAACTTATTGGTCCTGAAACTGACGTTCCTGCTGGTGACATCGGTGTAGGTGGCAAAGAAATTGGTTACATGTACGGCATGTACAAAAAACTGCGTCGTGAGAACACAGGTGTACTTACCGGAAAAGGAACCAATTGGGGTGGTAGCCTCATTCGTCCTGAAGCTACTGGTTTTGGTACTGTATATTTTGCTCAGGAAATGTTGGCCACCAAAGGTACTTCATTCGAAGGCAAAACCGTTGCAATCTCCGGGTTTGGTAACGTTGCTTGGGGTGCAGCCATTAAAGTTACTGAATTAGGTGGTAAAGTTGTAACCATTTCAGGTCCTGACGGATATATTTACGATCCTCAAGGTATCAGTGGCGACAAAATTGAGTACATGCTCGAATTGCGTGCTTCAAACCAGGACATCGTAGCTCCTTATGCTGAAGAATTCCCAGAAGCATCTTTCCATGCTGGCAAACGTCCTTGGGAAGTTAAAGTTGATGTAGCTCTTCCATGTGCTACCCAAAATGAATTGAACGGTGAAAACGCTCAAACACTTATCGACAACGGTTGTATGTGTGTTGCCGAAGGTGCTAACATGCCTTCTACACCAGAAGCCATGCACTTGTTCCTGAAAAATAACATCTTATTCGGCCCTGCAAAAGCAGTTAACGCTGGTGGTGTTGCTACTTCAGGTTTAGAAATGTCGCAAAACGCCATGAAATTAGGTTGGACTTCAGAAGAAGTTGATGCCAAATTACATCAAATTATGCGCGACATCCATACCGCTTGTGTAAAACACGGTACAAAAGCAGACGGACATGTTGATTACGTTAAAGGTGCCAACATTGCCGGTTTCTTAAAAGTGGCCAACTCAATGCTCGACCAAGGAATTTTATAATTCCCTATTAATAATGAAAAAGCCGAAAGCCCTTCCCTTGTGGAGGGGCTTTTTTAATGTGACTGACAAAGATTTAGCTTGGAACACTCATAAATTTACCTATTTTTGTCCGTCATGAAATAATCATATCACACAAAATCAATAATTATGTTTAAAGGACACCCGAAAGGACTTATTCCGGCCGCTCTTGCCAACATGGGAGAACGGTTTGGATTTTACACAATGATGGCCATTTTAGTGCTGTTTTTACAAGCTAAATTTGGTTTGAACGGAACCCATGCAGGTATCATTTATGGGGCATTTTATTTCTCAATCTATATCCTCGCACTTGTGGGTGGTATTATTGCTGATAGAATTCAAAATTTTAAAGGGACCATTTTAGTTGGTTTAATCATGATGGCTGCAGGATATTTTATCCTGGCTATTCCCACACCAACTCCGGTATCAAGTCTTCCATTTTTCCTTACTGTAACCATCATTGGTTTATTTGTTATCGCCTTTGGTAACGGACTTTTCAAGGGTAACTTACAAGCTTTGGTAGGTCAGATGTACGACAATGAAAAATATGACAAACTAAGGGATTCAGGATTCTCCTTATTTTATGCCTTCATCAATGTCGGGGCCATTTTCGCTCCTTTGGCAGCGGTTGGCGTCAGAAACTGGTGGCTTGAGCACAACCAACTCCACTATGATGCCACCCTTCCAGAACAATGTCATACCTACCTTTCTGGAGCCATGTCGCCTGAAGCAGTGGAACGTTACCAAGTATACGCCAACGAAGCCACAGGCAAAACCATTACCGACCTTACCGCTTTTTCAAATGATTATCTTAACGTGTTTAACACGGGTTTCCATTATGCTTTTGCCGTTGCCATTGCAGCCATGGCTATTTCACTTGTCATTTACCTAAAAAACAAAAAGAATTTTCCCAATCCAAAATCGAAATCCTCAGGTGTTGAAATTACTGGTGAGATCAAAATGGAAGCCAAGGAAGTGGCTCAGCGTATGTATGCTTTATTGGCCGTTTTTGGCGTTGTAATTTTCTTCTGGTTCTCTTTCCATCAAAACGGATTAACACTTACGTTCTTTGCACGTGATTACACTGTGCTAAAAATCGGAACTTACAGCTTTTCGGCGGAGATATTCCAATCGATGAATCCATTTTTTGTGGTTTTCCTTACTCCCGTTGTTGTAGGTTTATTTGGTTGGTTACGTGCCAGAAACATGGAACCCTCTACACCTAAAAAAATAGCTATTGGTATGGGAATCACATCAATTGCTTTTGTGGTAATGGCCATTGGGTCGTTAGGTTTGCCTGACTTCGCCACTATTAGCACTGCCAATGGAGGTATTCCATTAACCGACGCACAACGTGTATCTCCTTATTTATTATTTGGAACCTACTTTATTTTAACCGTAGCTGAGTTGTTTATCAGCCCCATGGGAATTTCATTTGTATCCAAAGTATCTCCTCCACAATATCAAGGAATGATGCAAGGTGGCTGGCTAGGTGCTACCGCTTTTGGTAACGGACTGCTATTTATTGGTGCCATGCTTTATGATACCATTCCAATTTGGATGACCTGGAGCATATTTGTAATAGCAACACTCATTTCAATGTTTACTATTTTATTTATGACTAAATGGCTCGAAAGAGTAGCCAAATAAATAACAAGAAAGTAAGCTTGTAAGGGCTTAAAAAGGGGGCGAATTGAAAAAATTCGCCCCCTTTTTCTTTTTGATTAATTTTGCGCTTCCACTAATACCAGACAATGACCAACGATACTTTCCCTTGGAATCACAACCGCCGCTACAATGCCTACTCAGAATATTTTAAACGTACACTCGGACAACGCATACAAAAAATCACGGTGGATGCCGGATTTACCTGTCCGAACCGAGACGGAACCAAAGGTCGTGGCGGATGTACCTATTGCAACAACGATGCCTTTAATCCATCCTACTGTCAGCCAGACAAATCCATCGAATGGCAAGTAAAAGAAGGTATAGAATTCCATATTAAACGTTACCGCAGAGCAGATCAGTTTCTGGTTTATTTCCAGGCCTATTCCAACACCTACGCACCGCTTTCGAAACTCAAAAATCTTTACGAGGCTGCATTGGCACAACCCGGAGTGATTGGTCTGGTGATTGGTACCCGCCCCGATTGCATCGATGAAGAAAAATTGAACTACCTGAGTGAGCTGGCTAAAAAGTACTTTATAATTGTGGAATATGGCGTGGAAAGCATCTACAACGCCACACTCGATCGCATCAACCGGCAACATTCGTTTGAAGTTTCGGAACAAGCCATTCGGCAGACCGCAACCTTGGGCATGCATGTAGGCGCTCACTTCATTTTTGGTTTACCCGGAGAAACCCGCCAGATGATGTCTGACTCCATTCACATCATCAACAAACTGCCCTTAACCAGCATTAAATTTCATCAACTACAAATTGTAACAGGCACCACCATGGAACGCGATTTCAAGGCAAATTCGGGAGACTACGATTTGTTCTCTTTCGAAGATTACATCCCCTTTATAGTAGACTTTACAGAACGACTAAACCCTGGTTTTATCATCGAACGATTTGCCGGAGAGGTTCCACCACGCTACCTCGCAGGGCCGGGCTGGGGAAAAATCCGCAACGACCAAATCAATGTGGCCATCGAAAAAGAATTGGAGCGAAGAGATAGCTGGCAAGGGAAATATTTTTAATATTTTCTTTGATTTGTTTTTATAACATCAACACCACAAATGTTTTATGTACATTTGGGTGTTGTTAACTCAAAAACAAGTCACATGAAAAAAGCAGCTATTGAGTTTTTACATCAAGTAAAAACACGTTTATTCATCCCTATGTTCATCCTGCTACCCTTTGGATTATCGGCTCAGGATTTTGCTCCCATTGGTGCCGAATGGCATTACACCGAAGGATTTTTCATGTCTGGCGACAAGAATTTCCTCCATATATCTTCTGTAAAGGACACCTTGTTCCATGGAAAAACTTGTCGAAAACTAATAAAAGACAGAGACATTTGGTGCAATATGCGCCCCTCCACAGAATTTGTTTATCAGGAAGACAGCATCGTTTATTTCTGGCAAAGCGACCTGACCGGTTTCCAACCCCTCATCGATTACAAAGCCAATACAGGTGACTCATGGATCATCGCCATGAACGACATGGAATTTCCCGCCGACATTGATTCCGTACAGATTAGAGTTGATTCAACCTCGTTTATCACCATCAATAACACTCAACTTAAAGTTCAATGGGTAACCTATACCTGTCTATTCGACGAACCCTTTGGGGGGATGAGTTATACTTCAAAAATTATTGAGAAAATTGGAGACACTTATTTTTTATTCAATATTTTTCCTGAATTAAGCTTTGTTTGTGACGGAAATTATTCTGAAGGTCTGCGCTGCTACCGAGACCAAGAATTAGGTTTGTATGATACCGGCATTGCCGATTCGTGCGACTACGTTTTTCATTGGACTGGATTTGAACAAATTGAAACTCCGGTGAGCTTCAGTTTTTTTCCTAATCCGGCAAAAGAAAAGGTGAACATTACAACTGACAATGATTATGTCAGCATTATTACGATGTCGAACATTTACGGACAACACCTACTGAAAAAGGAATTTACCTCTAAGACAACACTGAACATTTCAGGGCTTCCCCAAGGTATTTACCTCATCAGCGTTAAGCAAAACAATCGTTTAACTGCCGTTAAAAAGCTTTTTATCTCACAATTCTGAGCTAAATTCGAGCAACAAACTTTTTTTGAATTTACCAACTAACTAGCCTCATATTAGCGCTCGTTTGAAACGAGTACCTTCTTTTTAAACCTGACAAGTTGGGAGTCTTCAAAAAAGTGTGTCAGGCTGTTTTTCTCAGGGAAAGCCCTGGAGGCCGTAGGCCGGAAGGGCTTTCCCTGCAAAGTTAGTATTTTATATATGCCTTTCATAACGGTCTCCAAATTTATTAACCAATTCTCTC
>JBFHGX010000021.1:0-40409 GCA_041582875.1 Bacteroidales bacterium
TACGGAACAGCCATCCTATTAGAGCAATCCCTCGAAGAAGTGCTTACCGGATTGAGTTTACTTAAAGGTGCCGAAGGTAGGTTTGAGGTCATGCGATCGGCAAACAACATCACCGCAATTGTGGACTACGCGCACACTCCGGATGCTTTGGAGAATGTATTGAATACCCTGAATGCACTTCGTACCCACAATGAACAATTAATTACGGTTACCGGAGCCGGTGGCGATCGCGACAAAACGAAACGACCCATAATGGCAGGCATTGCATCACGCTTGAGCACCAAGGTCATTCTTACCAGCGATAACCCCAGAACAGAGGATCCGGAAAAAATTCTCGAGGATATGCAACAAGGCATCGACGCCTCAAAAAAAGCCAGGACACTGGTCATCACCAACCGAAAAGAAGCCATCAAAACGGCGTGGAATCTGGCAATGCCAGGAGACATGATTCTCATTGCCGGCAAAGGGCATGAAAAATACCAAGAAATCAATGGTGTGCGCCACCATTTTGACGATAAAGAAATTATTGAAGAACTCATGAAGGAAATATAACCATGCTGTACGCTTTATTTCAATACCTCGATAACGCATTCAGCTTCCCCGGAGCAGGAGTATTTAACTACCTGTCATTTAGGGCAGCTCTAGCTATTATCACCTCCTTAATCATCAGTCTGGTTTTTGGTAATCGCTGGATTTCGTTTCTCAATAAAAAACAAGTGGGCGAAACCATTCGCGATCTTGGTTTGGAAGGACAACTGGAAAAACAAGGTACTCCAACCATGGGTGGACTTATTATTCTGGCTTCTGTATTAGTCCCCACCTTGCTTTTTGCAAAACTCGACAACATTTACATCTTACTTATGATTTTCACCACCATCTGGTTGGGAGCCATCGGTTTTACAGATGATTATATTAAGGTGTTCAAAAAAGACAAAAAAGGGCTCAAAGGAATTTACAAAGTAATTGGTCAGGTAGTTTTGGGTTTAATTGTAGGAATGGTCATGTATTTTAACCCTCAAGTGGTGGTGCGCGAAAAGGCCAAGCTCGATTCAGAAGTCTATACCACCATTGAACAAACTGGACCAGCATCCAAGTTTGCTTACGAGCAGTTACAAAGTACCAAAACAACCATTCCTTTTGTTAAGAACAATGAATTCGATTATGCTTCACTGTTAAGCTGGCTTGGTGATGGTTACGAAAAATGGGCTTTTCTGGTATTCATCCCACTGGTGATCTTTATTATTGTGGCCGTCTCAAATGGGGCCAACCTTACCGACGGAATGGATGGTTTGGCAGCGGGAACGTCTGGGATTATAGGACTCACACTTGGACTACTCGCCTGGGTTTCGGGCAACATCATCTTTGCGGACTATTTAAACATCATGTACTTGCCCAATGTAGGTGAGCTTTCCATTTATATCGCTGCTTTTGTTGGAGCTACAGTGGGATTTTTATGGTTCAACACCTACCCTGCTCAAATTTTCATGGGCGATACCGGAAGTCTCTCCATTGGTGGAATCATTGCTGTTTTTGCCATTATTATCCGTAAGGAGCTACTCATTCCCATCCTTTGCGGGATATTTTTAGCAGAAAGCCTTTCGGTAATTATTCAGGTGAGCTATTTCAAACATACCAAAAAGAAATATGGCGAAGGCAGAAGAATCTTCAAGATGTCGCCACTTCATCACCATTTTCAAAAATTGGGATACCCCGAACCTAAAATTGTTCAGCGATTTTTAATCGTAGGCATATTCCTGGCCGTAACTACCATCATTACTTTAAAACTCAGATAAACAATAATAACCATGAATAAAGATCGTGAAATAGTCATATTGGGTGCCGCCGAAAGTGGGGTGGGCGCAGCTATATTGGCTAAAAAACGGGGTCTAAAGGTTTGGGTTAGCGACAACAATTCCATCAAGGATAAATACCGCACAATTCTCAATGAGCATCAAATTGAATTTGAGGAAAATGGACATTCCGTTTCAAGAATTTTAATGGCAAGTGAAGTCATTAAGAGTCCCGGTATACCTGATTACATTTCCATTATTCATGAACTAAATAAAAAACATATTCCTGTTATTTCAGAAATTGAATTTGCCGCGCGATATACTAAAGCAAAACTGATTTGCATTACAGGATCTAACGGAAAAACTACCACTACATTGCTGATCTACCACATCTTGAAAAATGCAGGACTCAATGTGGGTTTAGGAGGTAATGTTGGACAAAGTTTTGCCTGGCAGGTAGTTGAAAACAACTTCGACGTTTATGTACTTGAGATCAGTAGTTTTCAACTTGATGGCATGTTTAAATTCAGAGCCAACATAGCCATCATAACCAATATTACACCCGATCATCTCGATCGCTATCAAAATAACTTCGACCTGTATGTAGCTTCTAAACTAAGGATCCTACAAAATCAACAAGCCGAAGACGCGCTGATATATTGTATTGACGATCCTGTTTCAAAGCGTGAAATCGAAAACAGATCCATCACCGCTCAGCTTTTCCCGATAACTATTCATGACACTCCACTTAAAAACGGAGCTTTTGTAAAAGACAATAAAATCATTATCAAACACCACAATAAACGAGTAAGTATGACACTAGAGCAACTGGCCCTTCAAGGAAGACACAACGTGTATAACTCAATGGCAGCAGGACTATCTTCCAAACTGATGGATGTAAGAAACGAATCGCTTAAACAAAGCCTTTCAGATTATCAAAACATCGATCATCGACTTGAATTTGTTTCAAGCGTGCACGGAATCAATTTTATTAACGACTCTAAAGCGACCAACGTAAATAGCGCCTGGTATGCATTGGAGTACATTGACAGACCAACGGTTTGGATCGCAGGAGGTGTTGATAAGGGAAATGATTATTCATCCCTCATCCATCTTGTAAAACAAAAAGTAAAGGCCATCGTTTGTCTGGGACTTGACAATTCAAATATTCACAAGACATTTGGAGATCTGATTCCTGTAATCGTAGATACCGAATCTGCTGAAGAGGCTGTTAACGAAGCTTATCGGTTAGCAGAAAAAGGCGACTTGGTTTTGCTTTCTCCTGCATGTTCAAGTTTCGACTTGTTCGAAAACTTCGAGGATCGGGGCAATCAATTTAAACAAGCGGTTAACCGACTATAATCATGGGGTTTTTGGGAGGAAAAATAAAGGGCGACAGAGTTATTTGGGCAGTGGTGTTTCTGCTCAGCTTACTATCATTTTTGGCTGTTTATAGCTCTACCGGTACTTTAGCTTACAAGTATCAGGGGGGCAACACCAATTATTACATGCTGAAACATGCCTTTATTTTGCTATTTGGTCTTTTCTTTATGTACCTGGCTCATCGGGTGAAATACACCTATTATTCTCGTATTTTCCAGATAGCGCTATATATAGCTATCCCATTACTTCTTATCACGTTGCTTTTCGGACTCAACCTAAACGATGCCAAAAGGGTGCTGCCATTGCCCTTTGGGCTCACCTTCCAAACCTCTGACTTAGCCAAAATAACCCTCATTGTTTATCTTGCACGGATGTTGAGCAAGAAACAAGAAGATATAAAGGATTTCAGGTCGGCATTTGTCCCGCTCATGCTGCCTGTAATTATTGTAACCGGACTCATCTTTTTTGCGAATTTTTCAACAGCGGCGATGTTGTTTGTTACCAGTTTGGTACTCATTTTCATTGGAAGAGTTAAAATGTCATACATCGCAGGCCTAATCGGAATCGGATTGGTAGCTATGGTCATCGCCATTGCAATTTTAATTACACTTCCCGAAGGACAACAAGGCCGTTTAGGAACTTGGAAAAATAGAATTTCAGCTTACACCGAAGGCGGTGGTGGCGATCATTACCAACTTGATCAAGCCAAAATAGCGATCGCTACAGGCGGACTGATGGGGAAAATGCCAGGCAACAGCACCCAAAGAAATTTTTTACCTCACCCCTACTCTGATTTTATCTTTGCCATTATTGTTGAAGAATACGGTCTTGTGGGTGGTGTATTCGTGGTACTCATGTACTTAATTTTGTTTTTCAGGGCAGTGAAAATTGTAACCAAAGCTCCTGGAACATTTGGAGCATTTTTAACCATCGGGGTGGGATTTTCGCTGGTATTTCAAGCCATGATCAACATGGGCGTAGCAGTAGGATTACTACCTGTTACCGGCCAGCCTCTTCCATTATTAAGTATGGGCGGCACATCCATATGGTTTACAAGTCTTGCCATTGGAATTATTTTAAGCGTAAGCAAAGATATAGAAGGAGAATCTGAAGAAAAAGAAACTGAACCTATAAAACCATCCGCCCATGCCTAAAAAAACTTATCACATCATGTTAAGTGGCGGCGGAACCGGAGGCCACATTTTCCCCGCGATAGCCATTGCTGATGGACTCAAAGATGCATTCCCTGATGCTGAATTTCTTTTTGTTGGAGCAAAAGGTAAAATGGAAATGGAAAAAGTACCTCAAGCTGGGTATCCTATTATCGGCTTATGGATTAGTGGAATTCAGCGAAAGCTTACTATAAGCAACCTTGCTTTTCCTTTCAAGCTTATTTCGAGCACAATAAAAGCCAGGAAAATCATCCGCAATTTTAAACCAGATGTAGTTATCGGCACTGGGGGTTATGCGAGTGGCCCACTCCTTCATGCTGCAGCCGGCAAAAACATACCCACACTTATTTTAGAGCAAAATTCCTATCCCGGACTTACCAACAAATGGCTTTCAAAAACAGTCGATCGAATTTGTGTGGCCTATCCTGGAATGGATAAATATTTCCCAAAAAGCAAAATGATTGTCACAGGTAGCCCCATAAGAAAAGAAATTATGCTGGCTAGTGGCAATAAGACAGAAGGATGTGTCTTTTTTGGATTGAATCCAGAATTACCTACGTTACTAATCATTGGAGGTAGTCAGGGTGCACGACAAATCAACCTGGCCATTGCCTCAAACCTTAAAAAACTTCTCGAAGGGTCTATTCAAATTCTATGGCAGACCGGTGTTAATGGTTTTGATGAAGCGCAAAATCAAGCTAAACAGCTACCTAATCAGGATCGCGTTGTCATCACCAAATTTATTCAACGAATGGACTTGGCTTATGCTGCCGCAGATGTCATCGTTTCGCGTGCTGGTGCCATTGCTATTGCTGAAATTGTGTCGGTAAAAAAGCCTGCTATACTGATTCCGCTACCTAGTGCAGCCGAAGACCACCAAACCCAAAATGCCCTAAGTCTTGTCAAGGAAAATGCAGGTATCCTTATAAAAGAATCGACGGCAAGCGAAGTAATTGCCGATCAAGTGCTATCATTAATGAATAACAACGCACTCAGAAAAAATATTTCGCATAACCTCTCCTATTTCGATCACAAAGATGCCACCCTTACTATTGTTGAGCAAGTGAAACTGCTAATAAAAGGAGGTGCTGAATGAAGACCATAACCAAACATATTTACTTTATAGGTATTGGCGGTATAGGTATGAGTGCTTTGGCAAGATACTATCAACACCAAGGATACCAAATTTCGGGTTATGATTTAACCTCTACTCCACTTACAAGGCAGTTGGAATCAGCAGGAATGACCATTCATTATTTCGAAGACCCGAATAAAATTCCTGATAGTCCAGAGATGGTGGTCTATACTCCGGCCATTCCGGCTAGCAATAAAGAACTAATTTATTGTAGAGCCCATAATTTTCCGCTCATCAAAAGAGCGGCACTGCTCGGTAAAATTAGTGAACAATATTATACCGTAGCTGTGGCCGGAACCCATGGCAAAACTAGTATTTCGGCATTGGTGGCTCATTTATTAAAAAATGCTGGTAAAATGATTTCGGCATTTGTGGGTGGAATCACTAAAAACTACCAATCAAACTTAATTCTTTCGGAATCAACAGATGTTTTTGTGGTGGAAGCTGACGAGTTTGACCGTTCATTTTTGAGGTTAAAACCAAATATTGCCATCATAAGTTCGATGGATGCAGATCATTTGGACATCTACGAAAATCATGCATCCCTAAATCAAGCCTTCATCGACTTTTCGCATCAGATAAATTCTTCCGGACTACTTATTCATCATTCAAAATTATCAGCAGCATTCACCGGAATGAACAATAAATTGAGCTATGGTATTGATCCCCAATCTGACCTCACAGCAAGGAACATTCAGGTTGAAAACCATCGCTTTAAATTTGATATCACTTATCAAAATCAAAACATTAAAAATATTTCATTGCAAGTACCTGGAATTCACTACATCGAAAATGCGCTGGCTGCGGTGGGTGTTGCACTCCAACTGGGACTAAGTTCTGAAGAAATCAAATCTGGATTGATGTCGTTTTCCGGAGTGGAACGCCGTTTTGATATTCGCATCAACAATAAAAAAGTAGTCTACATTGATGATTACGCGCATCACCCCGAGGAAATCAGGGCCACCGTTGAAGCAGTAAAAATGCTATACCCCAATAAAGAGATATTGGGAATTTTCCAGCCCCATTTATTTTCCAGAACCAGAGATTTTGCACCTGAATTTGCAAAATCACTACTTCCACTTGATACAATTGCCCTGCTCAACATCTATCCCGCTCGAGAAAAACCCATCGATGGTATAACATCAGTCACCATTTTCAATCTGCTAGATCATCCAAGCAAATATGTGATCGAAAAAGTAGACGTACTACCCTTTATTCAACAGCAAAAATTCGATATTTTATTAACGATTGGGGCAGGAGATATCGGTCAGATAGTGCCTTTGATTGAACAAAAACTTGCGAAATGATAAAGAAAATATTAACCATATCGTCTGTTGTGTTTGTTGTAGCAGGTTTACTGACTCTAACCGCGTATTCCTACCACCTGCAATCTATCCAAAAAATAGATAAAGTTATTATACATATCGACAACAACAATCATGTAGGTTTTTTACTTTCAGATGAAATCAAAGAAATAATCAACCCTAGAGACACTTTGTTAACATACCGTATGTGCGATGTCGATACAAAAGCAATTGAAACCATTTTATCCAAAAACCCTTTTATCGAAAAAGCAGATTGCTATGGAGGTCTTGACGGAGGATTATATGTAAACATCAAAGAAAAAAATCCGGTAGTAAGGGTTTATGAAAAAAACAAAAGCTACTACATTGATGAACATGGTGCGTTTTTCCCAATCAACAAACACCATGCACCACGCGTAATCATTGCCAATGGGCATTTTCGTGAGATGCACAAAAAAGATCATCCAAATATTAACGATAGTGCATACACAACATCTTCACTTCCTGACCTTTATCATCTGGTTTCAAAAATCCGATCGAATGATCTGCTTAACGCTCAAATCAGTCAGATATATTACACCAGTCGCGGTGAATGGGAACTTGTTCCAGAATTAGGTGGTCACATTATTAAACTGGGCAGCGTGGATAACCTAGAGGAAAAACTAGATAATCTAATTGCATTCTACCACGATCTAAGCCACAGAGATGATTGGGAAAACTACCAAATCATCAACCTTACTTTTAATAACCAGATAGTTTGTACAAAAAAATAATCATATGGAATCTGAAATCATCGTCGGTCTAGACATCGGAACTACCAAAATCGCCTGTATAGTTGGGCGCAGAAACGAATACGGAAAAATAGAGATTCTGGGGTATGGGAAATCAGAATCTATAGGGGTTAAACGAGGGGTTGTCGCTAACATCGAGAACACAGTGCAATCCATTCGTAAAGCTGTGGAATTGGCTGAAGAAAAATCAGGCGTATCCATCAAATACGTGAATGTGGGTATAGCTGGTCAGCACATCAAAAGCTACCAACATCGCGGGAACATCATGAGAGAGGATCCTGACAGCGAAATTACCCCTCAGGAAATCGATCAGCTTTCGCAGAATATGTACAAACTCAACATGTCACCAGGCGAGGAAATCATCGATGTAATCGCTCAGGAATATGTAATTGATGGAGAAGGCGGGATACGACAACCGGTGGGCATGTTGGGCAATACCCTCGAAGCCAACTTTCATATCATTATCGGCCAAACCGCTGCCGCGAAAAACATATACAAATGCATTAAGAAGGCAGGACTCGAGATGGTGGATTTAATTTTGGAACCCATCGCATCAGCAGAAGCTGTGCTCAGCGACGAAGAAAAAGAAGCAGGTGTGGTACTCGTTGATATAGGCGGAGGAACAACTGACCTGGCTATTTTTCAAGACAATATCATTCGTCATACCGCTGTTATTCCGTTTGGAGGCGATGTGGTGACTGATGATGTAAAAGAAGGTTGTACCATTATTAAAAAACATGCCGAAGAACTCAAAGTTAAGTTTGGATCGGCATTAGCCAGCGAAAACCGTGACGACGAAGTTGTTGCTATCCCAGGCTTGCGTGGACGACCACCTAAGGAAATCACACTCAAAAACCTTGCATTTATCATTCAGGCAAGGATGGAAGAAATCATTGAGCAAGTATACTTTGAAATCAGAAATTCAGGTTTTGAGAAGAAACTCATTGCCGGCATAGTGATTACTGGTGGTGGAGCACAGCTAAAGCATATTGACCAACTTACCGAATTTACCACAGGCATGGACACCCGTATCGGCTATCCCAATGAACATCTGGCCAACGATGTCAGCGATGAGATGGCCATCCCTATGTATTCTACCGGTATTGGTTTAGTCATAGAAGGGATTAAACGATTCGACTATGAGAAAAGTAAAGAGCGTCACATAGCTATTACAGAAGAAGATGAAACTGTCAAAAAACAGACGAAGAAACCAAAGATTAAAATACCACGGGGAGAATCAGGACCAACACGTTTTCTGAACACGATTAAAGATTGGTTTGAAAACGACACATCAGCCTAAACAATTAACTTTTTTTTGTTTGTAACTACTCTAGCAACAACCAAACACCATTAATGATTGAATTATTTTTATAAAACCAATAACTATATCTACATATGATCACTTTCCAGCCAAAACAACATCCCTCCATAATAAAAGTTCTTGGAGTAGGAGGCGGAGGCTCAAACGCTGTAAACCACATGTTTAAGCAAGGGATTACAGGAGTTGAGTTTGCCATTTGCAACACAGATGTACAGGCACTCGAATCGAGTCCGGTACCCATTAAAATTGAAATTGGAAACAAAAACGGCCTTGGAGCCGGAGCCAATCCAGAAGTGGGTAAAATCGCTGCAGAGGATTCAATTGAAAAAATAAAGGAACTGTTATCTGACAGTTCGACCCAAATGCTATTCATTACAGCAGGAATGGGTGGCGGAACAGGTACCGGTGCTGCTCCAGTTATTGCTGAATTGGCCCGTCAAATGGGAATTCTAACTGTAGGAATTGTTACGCTACCCTTCAATTTTGAGGGTAGGAAACGGCGAAAACAGGCAGAATTGGGTATTGCAGAAATTAAAAAACATGTAGATTCGTTGCTAGTTATCAGTAATGACAAGTTACGTCAACAATATGGCGATCTGATTCTATCGGATGCTTTCGCAAAAGCTGATAATGTGTTATCAACTGCAGCAAGAGGTATTGCAGAACTGATTACTGTAACCGGATATGTAAACGTGGATTTCGAAGACGTAAAAACTGTAATCAAAGACAGTGGCAGAGCAATTATGGGTTCAGCAAGAGCCGAAGGTGAAGACCGCGCACTCAGAGCCATTGAATCAGCAATGAATTCTCCTCTTCTCAACGACAATGAAGTTAAAGGCGCTACAGATATTCTATTGTATATCATGACGGGTAATAACGACATTACCATGGATGAGATAACAGAAATCACCGAATACGTTCAAAAAGAAAGCGGAGATGAGGCTGACATTATCTGGGGTACAGGTACAGACGAGTCCCTTGGAAATCATATTGGAATTACAATCATCGCCACAGGTTTTGACTCTATTAAACCTAAACAAGAGCCAGAACAAACAACAGTTATTGGTACCATTGGGGATAATTTCCATAAGAAAAATGAATCAGCTCAACCTTTTTCTAACACAACCACCCCGATAAAAGAAAAGGTAAAAGAACCAGAGACCGAGTTTAGGGTGATCAATAAAAGCATTGAAAGAGAAGTAAAATCTGAGCCAGTTTTAAAAAGTCCGGAAGCCCGGATTATACATACCATTGAAAACAAACCAGGGGATTCAATTCCGAATAAGCCTTCCACTTCGAGCCCTAGTAATTTGATACGTCAAAAGGAAAAACCGTATTTGAGTGTTGGACATACGATCTCTTCCCAGCAAGAAAGGCCCATTGAAAAGCCAATCGAACAAAAACAACCTTCGGATTTTGATGCCGAGGAAAATATCAACAGGAATGCAAACGATCGGATAAATAAACTTAAAAACTTAAGTATCAATCTACGATCCCCCGAAAAGGTGGCTGAAATGGAAAATCAACCCGCCTATATTCGTAAAAAAATTGAGTTGGAAGAAACATCTTATTCATCAGAATCAGTCATTTCACGATTCACATTGGGTGAAGACACCAAAAATCAAACAGTGATAAAATCGGACAACTCATTCTTACACGATAACGTTGACTAACACAATAAATATATTACAATGGAACTCGAAATCCTAATCAATAACGATATTAAACAGGCCATGCTGGCAAAAGATAAACGCAAATTAAATGCGTTAAGGGCAATAAAAGCGGAGCTTTTATTGCTTAAAACCGGTAAAGACACCAGCAGCCTAGAAATCCCGGAATCAATCGAGATAAAGGTTCTACAGAAATTGGTTAAACAACGCAAAGAATCAGCCATTCTGTACACCGAACAAAACCGTCCTGAATTGGTGGAAGAGGAAATTTATCAAGCATCCATTATTGAAGCATATTTACCAAAACAACTTTCAGAAGTAGAGGTAGAAGATATCATTCAAAGGATTATTACCGAAAGTGGTGCTGGCAGTATGAAGGATATGGGTCGCGTGATGGGGGAAGCTTCAAAACAATTGGCTGGAAAAGCTGATAATAAAACTGTTTCGATCATTGTGAAACGGTTACTTTCATAAAATTAAAAACCTCCAAACAAAAAAAGCCCGCTAACGCGGGCTTTTTTTGTTTGGAGTTCAGCGACTTAAGAACCTAAAGCAAAACGTTTGAATGCAACAACTGTCAACCCTTTTTCGGTATTATTTAAGTAGTCGGCAACACTAGATTTGCCATCTTTAATAAAAGCCTGATTGAGCAATGTGTTCTCTTTGTAGAATTTATTCAATTTACCCAAAGCGATTCTCTCTAACATTTCTTCAGCTTTACCTTCCTGACGAGCCTGATCTTTTCCTATTTCAATTTCGCGATCGATCACATCCTTACCCACATCACCCTTATCAAGAGCCACTGGTGCCATGGCTGCAATTTGCATAGCCACATCTTTACCAGCCTGATCAAGGTTTGCTCCAGCTTTATTAAAAGCAACAACAGTTGCAATTCTATTTCCAGGATGGACATACGCATAAGTACTTTCACCAGCTACAAAATCAAATTGACCCAATTCAATTTTTTCGCCAATTACACCAGTTTGATCAACAATGGTTTCTCCAATAGTACGACCACCTAAGTCCATAGCAGACAATTCATCTGAATTTTTAGCCTGGTTAGCAACAGCTACGTCAACAATTGAATCAGCATAAGCAATAAAATCATTATTCTTAGCTACAAAGTCGGTTTCGCAATTTACCATAACGATACCAGCATATCTTCCATCCTCGGATGTTTTAGCTAGAATTACACCTTCACTAGCACTACGATCAGCACGATTTGCTGCAACTTTTTGACCTTTTTTACGCAATACGTCGATGGCTTTTTCCATATCACCTTCGGTTTCAACCAAAGCCTTTTTACAATCCATCATACCAGCACCCGTAGCTTTTCTTAACTCGTTTACCTGTTGAGCAGTAATCTTCATGATATATAATTTTCAGATATTACTAATTTATTTCTTTGCAACAACTTTGCGTTTTCTCTTGGGTTTAGCATCGTCTTTAGGAGCTGTTTTAGAGGATTTTTCAGCATTCTCATCTTCCTCTTCTTCAGCTACAGCCAAGTTAGCAGATTTGGTTTTCAAATCATCCATTTCAGCTCTTTCATTTTCAGCATCCAATTCATCCTGTTTATCTTTATTCAGACGTCTTTCGTTAAGGCCTTCCGCAATAGCCTGAACAGCAGCATTCAAAATCACAAAAATTGATTTAGACGCATCGTCGTTGGCTGGGATAGGGAAGTCAACTAAATTAGGATCTGTATTGGTATCCACCATAGCGAAAACAGGGATGTTTAACTTACGAGCTTCAGCTACAGCAATCTTTTCTTTGTTGATATCCACAACAAAAATAGCGGCAGGTAAGCGACTCATATCGGCTATACTACCCAAGTTTTTTTCCAATTTTGCACGTTCACGTGTGATTTGCAAACGCTCCCTTTTAGAAAGGTTATTCCAAGAACTGGTAGAAGCCAGTTTGTCAATGTTTGACATTTTACGTACCGCCTTACGGATGGTAGCAAAATTGGTTAACATACCACCAGGCCAACGTTCAGTAACGTATGGCATGTTGACATTTTTAACCATATCTGAAACAAGCACCTTGGCTTGTTTTTTTGTAGCTACAAAAAGGATTCTACGTCCTGATTGCGCAAGATTTTTGAGAGCTTTTTGAGCCTCCTCAAGTTTGGCCTGAGTTTTATACAGGTCAATAATGTGAATTCCGTTTCGCTCCATAAATATATAAGGAGCCATAGCTGGATTCCATTTTCTTTTCAGGTGACCAAAATGTACACCTGCATCGAGTAATTCGTCGAAACTAACTTTTGTCATGGTAATTTTTTTGTTTACATTCTCTTAACTCAACTGCTGAATAGCCCATACAATGGGATTACAGCAATTTGGATACTAAACACATTCCGTGGTAAGTGAAAACTATCGTTTACTGAACTGGAATTGCTTACGAGCTTTAGGCTGTCCGGGTTTCTTGCGTTCAACCATACGTGGGTCTCTCTTCATCAATCCGTTTTTCTTCAAAATCGGACGATACTCAGGATCAATCTTTACTAGTGCACGGGCAATCCCCAAGCGTAGTGCTTCGGCTTGTCCAGTAATACCACCACCCGAAAGATTTACTTTAATGTCGTACTTACCTAAATTTTCGGTGAGTTGCAAAGGCTGCTCAACAACATAATGTAAAATAGCAGTAGGGAAAAATTCTTTGTAATCACGTTTGTTTACAGTGATTTTCCCGGTACCATCCTGAAGATAAACCCTGGCGACTGCAGTTTTTCTTCTGCCTAATGTATTAACTACTTCCATAGGTTTTTTATCTGATTGTATTTAAATTGATTTGCTTCGGTTTTTGAGCTTCTTGTTTGTGCTCGCTACCTACATAAACATAGGCATTACGATAAAGCTCGGCTCCTAAACGATTTTTAGGCAACATACCTTTGATGGCCTTTTCAACTAGCATCTCAGGTTTTGTTTCCAGCAGTTGGCGGGCAGTTTTTGAACGCTGTCCACCAGGATATCCACTATGGCGGATATATGTTTTGGCGTCCAGTTTGTTACCAGTTAACTTAACCTTCTCTGCATTAATAATCACTACATTATCACCACAATCAACATGAGGTGTATAGTTGGTTTTGTGTTTACCACGAAGAATTTTGGCAACAGCGCTAGCTAGTCTACCCAGTACTTCGTTCTCAGCATCAATCAACACCCACTCTTTGGTTACGGTGTTCGCATTAGCGCTAACTGTCTTATAACTTAATGTATCCATCTAATTAATTGTTTCTTAAGCCGTTTAATCAAAAGCCCTGAAAATTGGGGTGCAAAAATAGAAACTATTTTAGTAACTACCAAATTTGTAAACATTTATTTGTGAATAAAGTTTACAAATCGGCTGCACGCCAATACATCTGTTGGTTACAGGGAATTTGCGCGCAAAAGTAATCATTTTGCCATAGCAACTACCATCTTATAACAGAAACCACATAATAAATAATTAAGACTGAGCCATTTTAAGGTTATTCGACACATCCAGAATATGAATTAAAACCGGATATGGTTAAATAAACACAAGAAAGATGCCCGTTTGCTTTCATTAGATACTACAAAATTAACCCCTTACAACCGGGGTATTCATAAGTGAAGCTACCTTATATATTTACAGATGGACGATTCTGAATTAGCGTATTGTTAAATAAAGTAGTAGTTTTGCACCAGAATTTGTTTTTACAACAAAATGAACTGACATACACTGAACCAATGGATTATAACACGAACCGCGAAAATATGGTGATTCCCGAATACGGGAGAAACATCCAAAAAATGATTGAATACACCGTCGGGATCGAAGACCGCGATAAAAGAAATAAATCAGCAGCATTCATTGTGCGCGTAATGTCGCAAATGAAACCAGGAATACAGGAGGCCAGCGATTATATGCAAACCCTGTGGGATCACATGCACATCATTTCAAAGTTTAAACTGGATGTCGACAGTCCTTATCCTGCACCTGGAGAAGAAGTACTGACACGTAAACCTAGTAAAATTGAATATAGCGACAAAAGAATCAAGCTACGTCATTATGGAAGGACCATTGAAGAAATTGTTGCCAAGGCCATCGAATTTGAAGATGGAGAAGAAAAAGATGCCCTTATATATGCCATTGCTAACTACATGAAACGCTCCTACCTTACCTGGAATCGCGAATCAGTAAATGATGCTACCATTGCCATACATCTGGAAGAAATGTCAGGAGGGAAGCTTATTTTCAAACAGGACAAACCATTAATTAGTATTAGTGAAGTTGTACCCAAGAATAAAACTTTTTCGGCACCAAAAAAGAAAAAGCCAGGTCAAAAGAATTATGGCAGCAACAAGAAGAAACAATACAAATAATTCTTAGAATTCTTATCGCTGTCTTTTTTAAGCGATTTCTTCTTAAAAAAAACTTTAAACAGCCATTTCATGGCTGTTTTTTTTGTTATTTTACAAAACAAGACGACTCATTCATTAACAATTTCAATTATAATGGCATCCTTTAGAATTACAGGTGGGAATCAACTCTCAGGGACAATAATCCCGCAGGGGGCAAAAAATGAAGCTTTGCAAATACTGTGTGGAGTATTGCTCACTGATAATGAAGTAACGCTTCATAACGTACCCAACATCAGCGATGTAAACCGCCTAATCGAACTATTGGAAGGTCTGGGGGTAAAAACGAGTAACCTAGGGAATTCCTCTTGGTCATTTAAAGCCGACCAAATAAACATGGATTATATGGCAACTGAAGAATTCTATCAAAAAGCCACTTCCATACGAGGATCAGTAATGATCTTAGGGCCTTTATTGGCACGCTTTGGCAAAGGTACTTTACCTCAGCCCGGGGGCGATAAAATTGGCAGAAGACGTTTAGACACGCATTTTATCGGCCTTCAAAAACTGGGAGCACATTTTGTTTACCATCCTGACAAGAAAAGCTATGAGGTTACAGCCGAAACTTTAAAAGGAGATTTCATGTTGCTCGAAGAAGCTTCTGTAACCGGAACTGCTAATATTTTAATGGCTGCTGTAATGGCACAGGGAAAAACAACCATTTTTAATGCAGCATGTGAGCCCTATCTGATACAATTGAGCAAGATGCTTAACCGTATGGGAGCTCAAATTGAAGGAATCGGTAGTAATTTACTCACCATAACAGGTGTAAACCATTTGAATGGAACTCAACACACCATGCTGGCTGATATGATTGAAGTGGGTAGTTTTATCGGACTGGCAGCCATGACTCAATCAGAGATTACCATAAAAAATGTGCAGTTAAGTGACTTGGGACTCATCCCGTCAACGTTTAGTCGTTTAGGTATTGATGTGCAGCAAAAGGGAAACGACATTCTGGTTCCACGATATGAGAACTACAGCATTGAAACTTTTATTGATGGTTCTATTATGAACATTGCTGATGCACCGTGGCCGGGTTTCACACCTGACCTGATCAGCATTGTACTGGTCACAGCAATCCAAGCGAAGGGAAGTGTACTGATTCATCAGAAAATGTTTGAGAGCCGCCTGTTTTTTGTTGACAAACTCATCGACATGGGAGCGCGCATTATTCTATGTGATCCGCATCGTGCAACAGTTATTGGCCTAAATCATGCAAACCCCTTGCGTGGAATACGAATGAGTTCGCCGGACATACGTGCTGGAGTGGCCTTACTGATAGCAGCTTTATCGGCTCAGGGAACTAGCATCATCGATAATATCGAGCAAATTGATCGGGGGTACCAAAATATTGAAGGCCGACTGCAAAAATTGGGTGCGATAATCGAAAGATTTTAGTGCCATTTTAAAAACACCTCTTGATATTATATGATACATCCCTCTACAATAAGCTGACTCATATAGTATCACGATAATAGAATTGAATAACGCTGCTGATTTTAATAAATAAACAATAATTAAAAATCTCATTTTTTAAATAATTGATATCCATTACAAAACTCCAGGATAAAAAAAAGAGGTGCTCAAAAATTGAGCACCTCTTTTTTTTATAAAAATTGATTTATTAGTCAACCATCATTTTGCGGGTTACTTGGTTTTCGCCAGCAGTAACAGTGTAAAAATAAATTCCGGTTGTCAATTGACTTCCATCAATGGCAATGGTATGTGTTCCAGCTGTTTTAAAACCATAGTCGTTCATAGCTACTTTTTGTCCGGTAACGGTATAAACTTCCATGCTTACAGCTGAAGACTCATTCAAAGTTACTTCAACATAAGTTTTTCCATTGAAAGGGTTGGGATAGTTTTGTGAAATCTCTAATGACTGTGCAGGTGTTTCGTTAACATCTACAGGAATTGGAGAAACAGGCAAGTATACCATAGTATTTAATACAGCATCGTGTGTTGGTGGATCTGGTTGCAAACTGTTACCAGGCATGTTGTCTGACTGATACAGGATATGAAATTTACCATCAACAACATTTGGAGCTACGCTAGGGAAAACGCATTCGCTAAAAATATGGAATACATCACCGGTATAGTCAGTAAATTCACCCCAGTTGCCATCAGCTTCTGTATAACGACCCCAAATGTGGTGGAAGTTATTTTCGCTATTGTCGAAACCAACAGATAAAGCACTGTAAAATACTTGAACGATTTTTACACCAAATGCATCACGTGTTGTTACAATTTGAGGCATTGTAGTTAATGAAGCGCCATAATAAGCAACACCTACAATGGTATCTTCACCGTTAGGTTGTGTCCAAGCAGCAACGTTACCATTTTGGTAAATTGCAGTTGTTTCCCA
This sequence comes from Bacteroidales bacterium, assembly GCA_041582875.1. Classification (GTDB taxonomy): domain Bacteria; phylum Bacteroidota; class Bacteroidia; order Bacteroidales; family F082; genus UBA6244. Next base: position 17,323 of record JBFHGX010000021.1, read on the forward strand.
ATCAGGCATAATGGTGGCCATAATATCAGCTGTATCAAAAGCAGGCATGCTTTCGTTCCAATAAATCAGACCATCTGAATAAGGATAATATGACCAACCAGCAGCAGCATCATCATCCATGTGTACCTGACGACCAAAGGCAGCATGAACCATACCTTCATCATCTATAGCAACAGCATTGCTACCATCACCACCACCACATTGTGGAAGAGTTCCTTCTAAACCTGAAAAGAATGGCATAGGACTTTCGTACACCAATAATCTTTCCCAGTTGTCACCACCATCAGTTGATTTCATTACAACACCATCTCTAACACCACCAAAGGCAAAGAAAGCAATGTTGTCACCTTGAGGAGCAGCAAAAGCATAGTCGTCACCAGCCCAACCAAAAGTGTAGTCGGAGCTAACGCCTTCTAAAATCATGTTTTCAGGATCCCAGGTTGCACCACCATCGGTTGAGCGCGAGTACAATAAAGCACCATCAAGACCTTCATAAACAGTTCCTTGATTGCCGGTTCCTGGAGTAACGCAAATCACGTGAATGATTTCGTTGTTTTCACCTGAGGTAACCATTCTTGGCCATAGAAGATCTTCGTGTCCGGCAGGACCAACTAAATTGAAATAGTTCCAGTCGCCTGAACCTCTGGTGTCACGCCAGCTAAATACCAAACCATCGTTTCCACCAGAGTGTGAACAAATGATTTCGCCATTTTCTCCGAAAGGAGCATAATTTGGCCATCCGGTACGTACGTTTTCAACACGTTCGTCAGGATAAGCAGCCCATGCACTGCCATCGAAGTGATTGTAACCAGTTCCGCGATCAGCATAAGAAGTTGGAGTCATACCACGTGTCCATGTAGCACCAATGGTACCATCTTCAAAGGCATAAATACGGTTAGCATCAGAGCCATTGGTTTGCAAATCGTACCAGGTTTCACCTACTACGATATCGGCAGCTCTTGAGTTGCTGACAGTTTGATTTGGTTCAATACCAAAGGCTTGAGGATCAACTTGAGGTTGTCCTGCTTTAGCGGTAACGGTGCTGTACCACTTTTTGGAGGAGTACTGACGAACCTGAGCAAACGAAGTTGCAAAGAAACTGATCGCCATCACTACGAGTACGAATTTTTTCATGATAACTTGAAATTAATTTAACACTAATAATTATTGAGAAATATTGATTTCTAAAAAAGCCGCAAACTTATTGATAAAACATTCTTGAACAACAAATGAAATGAACCTTTTAAAAAAAAATTACACGTGGATAATATGACCACTATATTATAAAAAGGTTGCGTTGAGTCCCATAAAAAAAGTGGTTTCTGTATGGAAACCACTTTTATAATTTTGTTGAATAACATCTACTCCACCATCATTTTGTGTGTAACTTGGCTATCCCCAGCAGTAAGCGAATAAAAATATATTCCAGAAGAAAGTTGGCTAACATCAAACGTGATGTTATGCTGTCCTGATGATTTTACACCATATTCGCGCAACAATACTTGTTGACCAGTTAAAGTATATACCTCCAAACTCAGCTGACTTGATTGCTCCATAGTAACACCTATGTATGTCAATCCGGTTGCAGGGTTCGGATAATTTTGAGTAACAGACAATGGGCTACTCAATGATTCTTCTACCTCAACTGCCAACGGACTAATGGGTAAATAAACCATATTATTCAACACCGGGTCGTGCATAGGAGCATCAGTGGGCTGAATGCTGTTACCGGGCATATTGTCGGTTTGATACAAGATATGATAGGTTTGATCAGGCATTGTTTGGGCTACGGCCGGATATACACATTCACTAAATATGTGGTAGACATCCCCAGTGTAATCCATGAAATCACTAAAACGGCCATCACCTTCAGTATAGCGACCCCAGATATGCCTAAAATTATAAACACTGTTGTCGAAGCCAACCGAAACTGCCGAATAAAAAACCTGAACAATTTGGGTTCCCATATCATCTCGGGTAATCACCAATTGAGGCATACTGGTCAGAGAAGCATAATAGGTGGCAATTCCTACCAATGTGTCTTCGCCATTGGACTGAGTCCAGGCTGCCAGCATTCCGTTTTGGTACAAATTCATTGTAGTCCAATCAGTAGGTAGAATATCAGCTTGAATCATAGCCGTATCCAACATAGGCATCTCCTCGTTCCAATACACCAAACCATCCGAATAAGGATAATAGGACCAAGCATCGTCACCAGGCGTATCATCCATATGAATTTGACGTCCGAAAGCTACATGCACCATACCGGAATCATCCAGGGCTATGGCATTGTATCCATCACCACCTCCGCATTGGGGCAGATCGCCGCCATTGCCATCAAAAAACGGATCAGGACTTTCGTAAAAGAGAATACGTTCCCAGTTATCGCCACCATCAGTGGATTTCATCACGATTCCATCTTTTATTCCTCCAAAAGCCACAAAGGCAATGGTATTGTTAACAGGATGCGCCCATGCATAGTCGTCACCACCCCATCCACTGGTATAGTCGGAGCCCATACCTTCCAGAATCACATTTTCAGGATCCCAGGTTAATCCACCATCCGTTGAACGTGAATAAACTAGAGCCATATTTAGTCCTTCGTAAACTGCATTACTACCTGCACAAGCAATCACATGGATAATGTCGTTGTTTTCTCCTGTAGTAATCATTTTTGGCCATAGTAAATCGGGTTGAGCTGCAGGCCCGGCCAGATTAAAATAATTCCAGTCTCCAGTGCCTTTGTTTTCACGCCAGCTAAAGACCAATCCGTCATTTCCTCCGGAATGAGCACAAGTGATTTCACCATTTGTTCCATAGGGCGCAATGGTAGGCCATCCAGTGCGGGTGGCTTCTATGCGTTCAGCAGGAATCGGCCCCCAACCTGAGCCATTGTTGTAATTATAACCAGTTCCGCGATCAGCATAAGAGGTTGGAGTCATGCCCAGTATCCAGGCAGCAGCTATGGTTCCATCATCAAAAGCCACCACACGGTTTCCCATCCCTGAGTTGGTTTGGTTATCGTACCAGGTTTCACCTATAACAATATCAGCTGCCAGGGGAGCGGTTACAGTAGGATTTTCATTTATTAAGTAGGTAGTCCCTTGTTGATCTGTAGCCACTCTATCTGTTTTTTTTACAGATTTGTACCAGGACTTGGGATGATATTGGCTCACCTGAGCAATATTAACCCCAACAAAAGCCATCAGGATGGCCAGAAGAAACATTTTTTTCATGATTCGGCAATTTTGTAAGTGATTTCGGTGCATCTATAACTAAAATACAAACTTAACATTTAAAATGATAAAATCACAGTAGGCTGCATGCATTGTTAATGGAGATGAAATTTTCAAAGATTGATGAATCTGGGCATGGAAAATTTATTTGTCTTCAAAAAAAAAGCCCTCATTAGAGGGCTAGGATGAACTTTATAATCACTGACAAACAACAATAGCAAATCAGGGAATTATTGTTTAGTATCTTTTAATGGAGTAATTAGAAACTGCGGCATTTACTTCCATATAAATCTTACTTTCAGCCTGATCAAAATTCTGGGTGCGATACAATCCATGGTCAATCTTCTCGAATCCAGTGATCGTTCTGCCTGAAAGTACAGTGTTGATTTTTAACTCACAACCCGACGACTCAGGGATTCTTAAGTCAATGGAAGAAGCTCCGGCCTCAATATCCACGTGGGTCTCAGGATACAAATCACCTAACTTCAGGTTAAAAGAGGCAGCCCCGCCTTCAATATCCAGTTTTTCTATTCGGAATGAGGTAAAGTCCAAATTGACTTCAGCAGCTCCCACCTCAAAATTCAAGTCCCAAACAGGAATAGGGCTCAACTTGACATCAATACGGTTTTTTTGTTTGGAGTTATAGGAAACATCATCATCCATTAAAATACGCACATCAACATCGCCATCTTCCTGTTTTACAATATAACGGTAGTCGATGAGTGACCCGCTTTTACGAAAATCAACCAGCTGATCCGATACGTCATACATTGATAAAGATCCGGCAGCCATTTCCATGTGGAAAGTTGCTGTAGTGGTACTATCTTCATAAGGCACCTGAAACTCTTGGTTGACGGCTTTCGAGCTGATTTCAGTATAGTTGTCGTCCTGAATCCGCCACTTCACATTGTCGTTGACCATGTAATAAATACTTCCGCCTAACACAACCATGACCAAGGCAATTTTAATGATGTCCTTCACAGGAAGAATTGAAATCCCCCAGAGGATAATAATGACCGGCCATAAGCGCCACATGTTGTACCAATCAAAGTCGATCATGTTAAGGTTTTCCATTGTAAACAGTACCCCGAAGAAAATCAGGATAATTCCCCAAAAAATATTTCTAAATTTCATTGTTTTGGTTTTTAGTGTTTTTAAATAAATCAGGTTTGATCAAGGCAACTCCCAGAGCTACTAAAATTAATGGCCACAAGGAAGTTACATTATACATGGGCATAAGACGGTCGATAAGAAATAATCCGCCTATAAATATGAGTACTACACCTGCAATAAGTCCGGTGTTCGATTGTTTGGCTGGAACTGCTTGTTTGTTTACAAACGATTTTTCATCGTCAACTATTTCTGCTTCTTCAGGAGTCTGATAACGCGTTGAAGCATGGCTGTATGATTGACGCGGGTTACGTATTTGAAGAGGAATCACTATCCAAAGGACAATGTATATTAACACACCACCGCCGCCAAACATGGCCAGGAGTACGAAAAGCACCCTTACCAATACCGGGTCAATAATAAAATAATCTCCCAGTCCGGCAGCCACACCACCTATCACCTTGTTGGTGCTCGATCTGTAAAGTCTTTTTGAAGTTTCCATATTTCTGATTGTTGAATGATTATTAGTGCTGATAACTATTTGATTTATGTGGCAAATGTAGGTGGTTCAATGCGTCTAAAGAATAACAATTCGGTGAACGGAGGTGTTTCTTCGGTAAAGCCAATATCTATTATTGCGAAATAACTTGCCGCACCGAAAAAGCATCCATAGGAACCTTTCAGGTAGCAATAAGTATTTTTTACTGGGATTAATAATATTTCTTTTTACTCAGTCTAAGTAATGATGCAGCAATCACTTTAAATTGTATTTTTGCGCCCATGAAGCATATCAGGAATTTTTGTATCATTGCCCACATCGATCACGGCAAGAGCACGTTAGCCGACAGACTTTTGGATTTGACCGGAACAGTATCTGGTCGTGACCAACAAGCTCAGGTACTCGACGACATGGATATCGAACGCGAACGCGGCATCACCATAAAAAGTCATGCCATTCAAATGGATTATATCCAGGACAATCAAAAATATGTCCTTAATTTAATTGACACCCCCGGACACGTTGACTTTTCATACGAAGTTTCTCGCTCCATTGCTGCCTGTGAAGGTGCTTTGCTTGTAATTGATGCCACACAGGGCATCCAAGCTCAAACCATATCTAATCTCTATCTGGCCATCGAAAATGATCTGGAAATTATTCCGGTACTCAACAAAATGGACATGGACAATGCCATGCCTGATGAAGTAAAAGACCAAATTGTTGACATGATTGGTTGTGATTATGAGGACATCATCGAAGCTAGCGGCAAAACCGGATATGGTGTGGATAAAATTCTGGAAGCCATCATTAAAAAGGTTCCCGCTCCAAAAGGAGAGGAAGATGCACCATTGCAAGCGCTTATTTTCGACTCGGTTTTCAACTCTTTTAGGGGCATTATTGCTTATTTCAGAATCTTCAGCGGGGAAATCCGAAAAGGAGACCAAGTGAAGTTTGTCAATACCGGAAAAAAGTACGAAGCCAATGAAATTGGTGTACTACGATTAAAACCTGAAACCCGGGATGTACTTCGGACCGGAGATGTAGGTTATATTATTTCGGGAATTAAAACCTCCAAAGAGGTAAAAGTGGGTGATACCATTACCCATGTTGAACGCCCGTGTAAAGTGGCTATTGATGGATTTGAGAATGTGAAACCTATGGTTTTTGCGGGTATTTATCCCATCGACAACGAAGAATACGAAGAATTGCGTTCGGCCATGGAAAAACTCCAACTGAATGATGCTTCACTGACTTTTGAACCTGAATCATCAATGGCACTTGGATTTGGTTTTCGATGCGGATTTTTGGGATTACTTCACATGGAAATCGTTCAGGAACGCCTCGACCGCGAATTCGACATGAACGTGATTACCACCATGCCCAACGTGTCGTACCGGGTAATTACCAACAAAAAGGAAATTATTGAGGTGCACAATCCTTCAGGATTGCCCGAACATAAATACATTGACCATATCGAAGAACCCTATATCCGCGCACAAATTATCACTAACGTTGATTACATCGGCCCCATTATCAAACTTTGTCTCGACAAACGCGGCGAACTGAAGAACCAGGTTTACCTCACAACAACACGAATTGAACTAACTGTTGATATGCCTTTGGGTGAGATTGTTTTCGACTTCTACGACAAGCTTAAAAGTATTTCAAAAGGTTATGCCTCATTCGATTACCATATCTCAGGCTATGAACCGGCCAAACTGGTTAAACTCGATATTTTACTGAATGCTGAACCAGTGGATGCTTTATCAGCCCTGATTCATGTTGACAATGCATATGATTTTGGCCGCAGAATTTGTGTAAAACTCAAAGACCTCATTCCACGTCAACAATTTGACATCGCCATTCAGGCAGCCATTGGGGCCAAAATTATCGCCCGCGAAACCATCAAAGCTGTTCGAAAAGATGTTACAGCCAAGTGTTATGGTGGCGACATCACGCGCAAGCGTAAACTCCTCGAAAAGCAGAAAAAGGGTAAAAAACGCATGCGTCAGGTAGGTAATGTGGAAGTTCCACAACAGGCATTCCTGGTTGTACTTAAGCTAAATGATTAGGTTTTTTGCTTGATTTTTAATCTGACTTCCAGATGCATAATATCATTGTTATTGGTTAAGTATGCCAATGACCTGTATTTTTGGATATATAAACCACTCAATCACGACATACTGATTTGTACAAATGGACTCAATATTAATATTGAGTCCATTTGATATAATTTAACAAATCAAGATACAAGAAATTCCCTCCATTCAGGATGACAAAATAGCAGATCAATATGTATCTGCAGAATCTACATTGAAGAAACAGACTAAAGTCAGCCTCAATGGATGCCCAACCTCATTGCTTATCACTACCCCAATCAATTTCAGTCAGATTTATCTGACTGCTCCCCCCTGAAAAAATATTTCACCCAGCCTGTAACATTTCTCATTCCAATCCGTCACAGATTATATGAAAGTTAATTACTTTTAACGCATGACCATCAGCGACTATAATATTTGTGTGGATGAATACAGCGACGGAGTGTACCGTTTTCTGCTTAAAAACATAGGTGATGCAGAAAACGCACGCGATTTGGTGCAGGAGTCGTTCATGAAGTTATGGATCAAGCGCAAGGAAGTTCAGCCCGAAAAAGTGAAATCGTACCTGTTTACAACGGCCTACCATACCATGATCGACAACATCCGGAAGAACAGCCGAATGACAAGGATGGAAGGCCACGAACATAAAAAAGAATCTGTAGATCACGGGTATAGCGACCTTAAAGAGGTGTTAGATCAGGCCTTGACAAGACTGCCTGAAATCCAACGTTCGGTAATATTATTACGTGATTACGAAGGATATAGCTACCAAGAAATTGGAGAAATAACAAACTTGAATGAAGCTCAGGTTAAAGTGTATATTTACCGGGCTCGGGTGAGTTTGAAAAAATATTTAGTCAGTACTGAAATTATATTATAAAGGATGAAAAATCAGTCACATATCGATATGAGTAATTACGAAATTTTCGTGATTGACTACCTCGATGGTCAACTTTCGGGTGAGGAAGAGCTGGCTTTACTATCTTTTTTGGAAAAACACCCTGAACTTAAAGAGGAAGTGGATGGTCTGGAGTTAGCCACCCTAGAACCGCTTGAAATTTCTTCAGACCTCAAACAAAGTTTAAAAAAAACACCTATAGCTGAGGTGCTTGGCATTGATGAAAATAATTATGAATCTTATTTTATCGCTTTCGCAGAAAAAGACCTGAATAAAAAGGAAATTCAACAACTTGAGAAATTTCTTCTGGCAAATCCCCTATTGGTTAACGAATTCGAACTTCACAAGAATCTCCGTTTGCAGCCCGATCATAAGATTGTATATCCTGATAAAGAGGGAATGAAAAAAAGACGAATATTGCCCGTTGTGTGGATTTCGGGTATAGCAGCCACACTGACATTGCTGTTGGCCATTTCTTTTTTCGTTCAAGACAACAACCCCAATACATCACGACAACTCGTAAATATTCCAACTTTCTCGACTTTTCCTGAAAACCACATTGCACAACAGGATTTGGACAATTACGCTTTTCTTCCAGAAAGGCAATCCATTACTCCTGTTCATTTTGTGGCCCAAACGGAGGAAAATACAGCTATCGTATTAAGTGCCTATGATGAACAACTGTTGGCTTTTTCAGAAATCAAAATTCAGAGATTACCTCAAAAACCCATCAACACAACTTTATTCAATCTGTATGATTTTCGTCGTCTTGAAGCCAAAGAATTTCCCACTCCTGAGGATACTATCGATTATTTAATGGCAGATGCATCAACAGAACCCATCAAGAAGAAAAGTTTATTTTCAAAGATTGTGGGTGGTCAACTGTCCAAAATCGGGGATCGATTCGGTAGGAATAAAGAACAAAACATTAACCATCAACTGGAAAAAACCGAACCCGGGTACATCAAGGTGATCGATCGAAGCATTTTGGTTTTTAATACAATCACGGGGAGTGAAACCAATGTTCAGAAGACATACAATAGCAATGGTCACATGACCAACTACAAGGTAGCGGGGAACAATTTATATGTGAGCCGACCCATCGAATCGACTCCATAATTTTAGCATATCCGCTACATATAAACTTCGTTTTCAGGAGAAATTATAACTACTAAATTACTGAAACTCCTTGGGCACACCACAAATCATTACAAACTTTTCAGTTGCTGAAGCATTTCGGTACTGATGCTTTTCGTTGGGCAGTACCAGGGCGAAATCACCCTTTTTTAAAGGTTGCTGCACACCTTTTTCATTCACCAAAAAGCCTTCGCCTTCAATCACATAATTCATGTGTTCGTAGGGATGTTGGTGATAAGGCGTATACCCATCCGCATCAAGCGAAAAAACACGATAAGCATATACCGGAGCGCCATCTTCGGCAGCAAGTGGAATCTGTTTGGTGGCACCAATAGCTCCAGACATGGTAACCTCGGTCTTGGGAACGTTATTAAGAGATATTATTTTCATATGCGGTGGGTAGTGGTTAGTGGTTAGTGGTTTTTAGAAATTCCTGTTCGGTATAAATCCAGAAAAGGGGTTGCCAACGTTCTATTCCTTTTGAATCGATACGTCGGGCAACGGGGGCCAAGCCAAATATCTTTTTCTCAAAGTCCAGCTTATCCGGATTCATCTTCCACTCTTCCATAAAGCGGAGACGTTGAATATCTTCGCGTTCGATGGTATGTATCACCAACGAATCGTACAATTCATAAGGAGGCTCCAACTCCCTGAATGACACCAGCATAGTATCTGCAAAGAGTTGTTTTACCTGAGCAGGTGTTATGGGTTGATTAAAATAATCATAGGCCTGGAACTTTCCTTCCAATGCACCATCAAGAATAAGATCGACCAACTGCTGACGATCTGGCCCAACCAAATTCTGTATCCACCAATCGTAGGTCGGATCAGGAGTTTTGATATTAACATCATATTGGATTTTTTTTGTCACCAACTGCATTTTATCCTGTCCACAGGAAGATAGCAATCCGATCAATACAGCAAGTAAAAATAAGTTTCGGGTTTTCATAACATTGATTTTGGGGTTAAAATTACTTAATTTTACCAAAAAGAAACGATATCATGAAACAGTTAGTATGCTTATTTGGTTTTTTACTAATTGGAAATCTAACAATTGCACAGGTAATTCCGGATGACCAGCGAGTGAACTGGAGTCTCGCAATCGAAAACCACCACTTTGTTATTCCTGATCAGGAGATCAATGTAAAAGATTTTGGAGCTATCGGTAACGGAATTATCAATGACCAACCTGCCATTCAATCAGCTTTAAATTCCCTTAACGGACGTTTAGGCATGGTGTATTTGCCTACCGGAAATTATCTCCTCACCTCTCCCATTACACTGACTGACAGCGTATTACTTAAGGGCAACACCTCAGACTCCACTACCTTGCTATTTCAATTTGGTCAACAAGCCATCAACTGTGTCGATATACAAAAAGGACAAAACACCAATTTTGTGCCCATTACGGATGGATTTGAAAAAGGAAGCTCTTGGATCCAAGTAAATAATCCATCTACATTTAGCTCCGGACAAACCATCGAGATCAGACAACAAAATGGCGATTGGGATGTGGTTCCCATTTCATGGGCAGATTATTCGGTGGGTCAAATTACACGCATAGCCTCAATCAATTCCAATAAATTATATCTGGAAAGTCCCTTACGCATCGACTATTCTCCCGACCTGAATCCTGAAGTACGACCCATCCAGCCCATTACAAATGTGGGTGTTGAATGTTTGAAAATAAAACGGACTGATGCGCCCACTGAAGGAGCCGGCTCGAATATCAGCTTCAGTTATGCTGCTAACTGCGTTGTGCGCGGAGTAGAGAGCGATAGCAGTGTGGGCAGCCATATTAATGTTAACGCCTCCGCTAACTTACTCATCGATGGATGCTACATTCATCATGGGTATACTTACGATGGTACGGGAACACGAGGATATGGAGTCACTTTTTCGATGCACAGCAGCGAATGTTTGGTGACCAACAATATTTTTAAAAAGTTGCGCCATGCCATGAGTGTAAAAACCGGATCGAACGGGAATATTTTGGCCTATAATTACTCTATCGAGCCAACCAGATCAGAACCTATTCCTGATTTTTCGGGGGACATCAATCTTCATGGTCATTTTGCTTACGCCAACTTGTTTGAGGGCAACATCGTTCAAAACATCATCATCGATCACTACTGGGGACCCTCGGGGCCGCTCAACACTTTTTTCAGAAATCGCGCCGAATTGTATGGTATCTTTATGACCAGCAGCGATTTACTCATGACCAACCGACAAAATTTTGTAGGCAACGAAGTCACCAATACGGATTTTCTGTATGGGCTCTATTTTTTAACTGGTGAAGATCATTTTGAATATGGCAACAATATCAGAGGAAATATAACACCCACAGGCACAAGCGACTTAACTGACTTAAGTTATTACCTGCAGGAGAAACCATATTTTTGGAATGCTACCAACTGGCCATCCATTGGGATACCAAGTCCTATCAGCTCCGGCACCATTCCTGCCAGGCAGAGGTATTTGCTTGGAGCCACCCGAACGGTTTGCCCACAAGATTCAACCATCACCGAAGAGGCTGTTAATCAAGCATTGGGGCAAATACGCATTGGACCAAATCCATCAAAAGGCAATATCTGGGTTACGACTCCCCTTTCGGGTGAAATCAATTTTCAAATGATCAACCTGGCAGGACAAAAAGTTTACCAAACCCAAATGGGTTCTGAAGCTAATCTTCCCATTTCCTTCGATATACCAAATAGCGTTATCCCGGGATTATATCTTGTACTAATCAATCAAAATCAGGCACAACAACAATTCAAAATACTGATCACGCCATGAAAAACATCATTCAACCCACTTTGTTGATCGACCGTAAAAAAGTAGTCAGCAACATTTATAAAATGAAACGGAAAGCCGACGATAGCGGAGTCATTTTTCGCCCTCACTTTAAAACCCATCAAAATAAGGAGGTTGGACAATTGTATAGAGATGAAGGGATAAGCAAGATTACTGTTTCATCGGTTGCAATGGCAGAAGAATTTGCCCATCAAGGTTGGGAAGACATCACCATTGCCTTTCCTGTCAACTTACGCGAACTTAACAATATCAATCGTTTAGCTCAACATATCCGCATTGGCGTTCTTGTGGACTCGTTGTTCTCAACTCAATTTCTGAACCAACAAATCCAACATCACATTAATGTGATGGTAAAAATTGATGTGGGCTACCACCGTTGCGGCCTTGTCCCTGAGAACCCGGAAATAGATCAAGTCATTGATGAAATTGCGGCTTCTACCCAATTAAATATGGGAGGATTTCTTGCCCATGCAGGACACACTTATCAAGCGAGAGGACATGCGGAGATTTTAGATATCATGGAAGCATCAAAAAGACAATTGTTGGAGTTAAAGCACCACTATGAGCGTTTTCATCCAGAATTTATTTTATCCTATGGCGACACTCCTTCATGCAGTTTAGCTCCTCATTTTCATGGATTTGATGAAATAAGACCGGGGAATTTTGTTTATTACGACGTTATGCAATTCCATTTGGGTTCATGTTCATTAAACCAAATCGCTGTAGCGGTTGCTTGCCCTGTGGTTTCGGTAACTCCCAATGAAAATAAAATGGTTATATATGGGGGCGGTGTTCATCTGTCGAAAGAACACATCGATGCTAACAACGGATTTAAACTATTTGGGTATGTTGTTCGCTTAGATGAAAACCTGCGTTGGGGAGAGCCCATTGCGGGAGCCTATGTTTATTCGCTTTCGCAGGAACACGGACTCATCCACATGCCAGAAATTGATATTAGAACTTTTAAACCAGGAGATTTGATCGGTGTTTTACCCATTCATTCCTGTATGACGGCCAATCTTTTAAAAGAAAATACACTCATTATAAACTAACTGACGGTCTGAGTACAGGTTCGCCATTAAGCGTACATCGATTCACGTTGCACTTTAATTTTCTCATCCATCAGGTATTCTTCAAAGTCCATGTATTTGTCGATTATACCTTTGGGAGTTAGTTCAATGACCCTATTACACACACTTTCAATAAATTCATGGTCATGTGATGCCATGAGTATATTTCCCGGAAAAGTTTTCATGTTGTTGTTAAACGACTGGATGGATTCCATGTCGAGATGATTTGTAGGATGATCTAACACCAACACATTGGGCTCTTTTAACATCATGCGGGTAATCATACAGCGCATGCGCTCTCCTCCTGAAAGCACCATGGAGTTTTTCTGACCATCCTCACCTGAAAAGAGCATTTTGCCCAAATAGCCACGTAAAAAATTCTCGCTGGTATCAGGAGAATACTGCCCAATCCAATCGAAAAGCGTAATCTTCTTTTCAAAAAATTCGGTATTATCCATAGGAAGATAAGCATGTGTAATGGTTACTCCCCATTCAAAAGTTCCACCGTTAGCCTCTGCTTCTCCCATAAGGATTTTAAACAACGCAGTTGCGGCTCTGTTGTCGTGTGACAAAAACACGATTTTATCGTTCTTGCTCACATGAAAATTGACATCTTTAAATAAGGTGGTACCATCCTCCAGCTTATAGCTAAGATTCTCCACCAAAAGAACTTTATCACCGGCCAACCGTTCTGGTTTGAAAATAATTCCAGGATATCGCCTGGTTGAAGGCTCAATTTCATCCACATTCAATTTTTCCAACATCTTCTTTCGGCTGGTAGCTTGCCGCGATTTGGATACATTGGCACTAAAACGCGAAATGAATTCCTGTAATTCCTTGCGTTTTTCAGCGGCCTTTTTATTGGCATTATTACGCTGATGTAAAGCCAACTGACTGGATTCGTACCAAAAAGAATAGTTTCCGGAGAACATACGGATGCGACCATAGTCGATATCAATGATATGGGTACACACATTATCCAAAAAGTGTCTGTCGTGAGAAACCACGATCACTGTATTTTCAAAATTGGCCAAGTAATTCTCCAGCCACAAAACGGTTTCCAGGTCAAGGTCATTGGTAGGCTCATCAAGCAACAAGTTATCCGGATTACCAAAAAGAGCCTGAGCCAACAAGATCCGAACTTTTTCTTTGCCTGTTATATCTTTCATCAATTGATGATGAAAACTTTCTTTTATTCCCAGTCCACTGAGCAATTCAGCAGCATCGCTTTCAGCGGTCCATCCACCCATATCAGCAAATACTTCTTCCAATTTGGCGGCGCGCATCCCGTCTGCTTCCGAGAAATCGGGTTTAGCATACAAAGCATCCTTTTCTTGCATATTTGCCCACAATTTCTGATGCCCCATCAGTACTGTATCGATGACCTTAAACTCATCAAATGCAAAGTGATCCTGCTTTAAAACCGACAAGCGCTCTCCGGGCTCCATCGATACATTTCCTCGTGTAGGTTCCAGGTCGCCTGACAGAATATTTAAAAAGGTGGACTTTCCGGCACCGTTGGCACCAATAACTCCATAGCAATTACCGGAAGTGCATTTCATGTTAACATCTGCAAACAAAGGCAGCTTTCCGAAGCGAATGGCCAAGTCAGAAATAGTAATCATAGCTTTATATTTGGGGCGGCAAAGGTAAACAAAACTGTGGCTAAACGAAACCCCCTATTATTAAGTTGTTTTTGGACAGAAAAATGCCAAAAACCGGTTAAATGATCTGTAGATAAAGTTTCTTTATTGGTGAAATAGTGGAAGAAAAAGTTTAACTCCAATCGCCGCTTTCTTTGAACGTCATCTCACTGATGGTAATTTGCATAAGTACAGCATGTAAAAAGAGTTTCTCGTCGTATTCAAACATTCGTTCCCCGGCATATTTTTGCATAATGGCATCGAAACCGTGCCTTTTTTCATCTGTTTCAGTAAGCTTTTTGACCGTCCCATAACCAATTACCGATCTGAAATGGGTATCCCAATCGCAAGCCTTTTCGTTGGGCATGAGTTTAACACCATAATCAAACTCAAAACAAACAGAAGGATTTTTTGCCAATATATCCAGCTTTTTCCCTTTCATTTTTGAGTGAAAAAAAAGATGTTTTCCATCATAGCCAAAATTTACCGGCACCATATAAGGCATGTTGTTTTCAGCCATAGCGATGCGCATGACCAATGCGTGGGACAGCACCTCCTGGATCCCATGCTTTTGGATTTTCTGATGTTCTTCGGGTGTCATATTGAATGGATTTAGTGTTGTTGTAAAGATAGAGATAATAGCTGGAAGTATGAAGTCCGAATTATGAAGACTGGAGATGGAATAAGGGGATTTAAAGACAGGCAACCGTTGATTGAAGTATAGCGTTTAGACAATATGAATTAAAAAGTATTTATAGTGCAGGGAGTCGATGGCACTTCCTTCAGGAAATCTTTCTGTTATGCACCTTAAAAAATACTATTTTTGCGGTTACAAATAAAAGTGTGTTAAAGGATGTCAGCATTGTATTTAAAAGAAATCAGGAGTTTCCTGAGTTCGCTCATGGGTTACATGATTATTCTGGTGTTTCTGGTCACCACAAGTTTGTTTCTATGGGTGTTTCCCACTGATTTCAACATCTTCGATTATGGGTATGCCAATCTCGACGGGCTTTTTATTATCGCTCCTTTCGTTTTTTTGTTTCTGGTACCCGCGTTAACCATGCGTTCGTTTGCCGACGAAAAGAAAAGCGGTACCATTGAGTTACTCTATACCAGACCCTTAACCGACTTACAGATTATTTTGGCCAAGTTTTTGGCCTCATTCACCCTCGTTGTTATCGCCTTATTGCCTACCCTAATCTATTATATTACTGTCTATTGGCTTGGATTACCTCAAGGTAATCTTGATTCAGGAAGTATCTGGGGAAGCTATATTGGCTTGTTGTTTCTAGGTGCAGCCTTTGCTTCTGTAGGCGTTTTCACTTCTTCAGTCAGCGAAAACCAAGTTACTTCCTTTGTGTTGGCTGTTATCGTAAGTGCCTTTTTTTATTTGGGATTTGAAATGATTTACTCTTTTGATCTCTTTGGAAATATCGACCTATTAATCAGGTCCATGGGCATCAGTGCACATTATGGCTCCATTAGTCGTGGTGTAGTCGACACACGCGATGTGGTGTATTTCCTTAGTGTAATTACCCTGTTTATTTTTCTCACAAAATTTTCGCTTGCGCGAAGAAAATGGTAATCAATCGTTTGTAAAAAATGAAAGAAAATAAATCTTCTAAAGCAAGTCAATCGTGGTGGCAACTGTTGGTGGTAATAGCCATCATCGTGGTGGTCAACATTCTTAGTTCATACCTGTTTACTAGGTTAGATCTCACCAACGAAAAACGGTACACCCTTTCAAAAGAAACCCGTGAACTCATAAAAAACACAAATGACATCATTTACTTTCGTGTGTTTCTTGAAGGTGAATTCCCGGCAGGTTTTAAGCGCTTGAAAAGAGAAACACAAGAACTTTTGGATGAATTTCGTGCTTATAACAAAAACATCTCCTACGAATTCATCAATCCTTCGGCCAGCGAGGATCAAAAGGAACGAAACGACACCTATCAGATTTTGATGCAACAAGGACTGTCTCCAACAAACCTTCAGGTGAAAACCAAAAACGGAATGGAACAACAGGTGATTTTTCCTGGAGCCTTGGTTACCTATCGAAACAAAGAAATTGCCATCGACTTACTCGATGCACAAATGAATGTCCCACCCGAAGCCGTGCTAAACAACTCGGTGAATAACCTGGAGTTTAAACTCTCAAATGCCATCCGCAAGATTACCCAGATTAAAAAACCAGCCATCGCTTTTATTGAAGGACATGGCGAACTTGATGATCAGGACACCTATGACTTAACCCAATCACTAAAAGAAGATTATGTGGTTGATCGCATCAGCATCAACAGCCAACTGAATGCTTTGGTAAATCGATCTTTGATTGATTCCGCCCGCATGGAATGGGAAATTACACCCAAATACGCAGCCATTATTATTGCCCAACCCGACTCCATGTTTTCGGGAAAAGACCGATTTATCATCGATCAATACCTCATGTATGGGGGTAAAATTCTTTGGTTTATCGATCCGGTATTTGCCAGCATGGATAGTACTCAGTTTTCAGGATCAACTGTTGCAATCGAAAAAAAACTGGATTTACAATCACAACTTTTTACTTACGGAGTGAGGTTAAACAACAACCTAATCATGGATTTGAGCGCTGCATCAATCCCCATCCGTACAGGGCAAATGGGCAATCAGCCTCAAATAGAATTTTTTCCTTGGTTTTATTTTCCGATAGTAACTCCGGTTACAACACATCCTATTGCTAAAAATTTAAACGCCATCAAGACTCAATTTGTGAGCAGTCTTGACACCCTATCTACCAAGGGCGTGAAGAAGACTATTTTACTCAGTACCTCGCCCTACTCGCGTATAGAAGATATTCCGGCAATGATTAGCCTCTCTATTTTAAGTCAACAACCTGATACCAGAAGATACACCACCCCTCCCCAAGCCATCGCTGTTTTGCTTGAAGGTCGGTTTTTATCCGATTTCAGAAATAGAATCCCCCCTGAAATCATCAACGACAAAGGAATTGGATTTCGCGAGGAGAGTACGCCAACGGCCATGCTGGTAGTTTCTGATGGTGACTTAATCAGAAATCAATTTCATATCCCACAAGGATACCCATTGCCATTGGGATACGATCAATATACTCGGGAAACATTTGGCAATAAAGATTTTGTCCTCAATGCCATCAACTACCTCACCGAAGGTCCTGGTTTAATATCTGTTCGTTCACGCGAATCAAAATTACGCATGCTCGATCGATCGAAAATCAACGAGAACAAATTACAGTGGCAACTACTTAACGTACTAGCTCCATTATTAATCATCATATTAACAGGAATAATCCTTGTTTTCATACGTAAAAGAAAATACGCAAGATAATTACCACTATGAATAAAACCAGAAGATATATTGTATTGTTGGTGCTCCTAGGGGCAGCTGCTGTTTTTTTACTCAATCAAAAACACAATTCCACACTTAAGAAACAGGAAGCTGACTTCTCGGTAAGTGATACCTCAACGGTAACTAAAATATTTATTGCCGACAAAAGGATGCACGAAGTGACACTCCAACGCACTCCTAAAGGATGGAGACTAAATGGCAATCAAAAGGTTAACGAACGTATTGTACAGAGTTTGCTAGGAACCATGCATCGCATTAAAGTTCAGGCACCTGTTTCAAACGTAAGTTTCGACAATGTGGTTTCTAGGATGGCGTCCATCGGAATAAAAGTAGAAGTATACCAGGAAGTTTATCGAATTGATTGGTTTGATAAAATCAAGTTGTTTAAACATGAGAAACTAACCAAAGTATTTTATGTAGGAGATGCCACAGCAAATAATCTGGGGACCTATATGCTCATGGAGGGTGCATCACAACCCTATATTACCTACATTCCCGGATTCAGAGGCTATTTATCCACCCGCTTTTCTCCTTTACCTGACGATTGGAAAAGTCATGAAGTATTCAGACATCAACTCTCCGAAATAAAGAGTGTGGAGTTTAAAGTTACTGACCTACCAGAAGAGAGTTTCAAAATAGAAGTAAAAGATGATGCGGGAAATTATCAGTTAACCCGCTTGGTTGACAATCAAATTGTGAGCAACTTCGACACATTAAAGGTGCTTAATTTACTTACCTCATTTGCTGATGTTCGCTACGAAACCCGCATGAATAACTTAATGTCAAAAGTTCGCATCGACTCTGTTTTAAACTCCAAAACACTGTTCGAACTAACCGTAATTACCAATAATAATGATACCAATAAGATCGACATGTTTAAAAAAGGAGCCTTGCAGGATGAAGCGGTTGAGGCAGGATATAACGACATGATTTCCATGGACAACGATCGTTTTTATGGTCATGTAAATAAAGGAGAAGATTTTGTTGTTTTACAGTTTTTTGTATTTGACAAGCTTCTGAAACCCTTGAGTTATTATCAAAACAAGTAAATAAAGGCTGCATATTTTCGAGCAGCTAAATGCTGATGATCCATAACTCAAGGAATACTTTGACAAAAGGTTTTGAACAACAAACCAACTGCATGAAATGCCCTAAATGCGCAGAATCACCAAAGCTCACTCTACAGAAAGATCTTCTTTTGGTTTTTCGATGACCCCCAAGTTGTGCTTCCCATCTATTCGAATGATAAGTGGTTTTTCAAATCGTACGTGACGGACAAACTTATTTTCAAAGACCACCGGAGCATTGTTTAAAAAATCCAGATCATAATAACCATCCTTGATAAAAGGATTTATGGTAAAATAGCCTACCCTGAAAGAGGTCAGGTTTTGGAAAAAATGGGTACCCTGACTGGGGTCGATGCGGTAATTATCCAAACCAGATTCCACAATCAATCGGGCAGCTGAAATCTGCGGCCATTTAACAGGTATTCCTAACCACGGATCACTAGAACCCCAACGACCAGGCCCAATCAAAATATAATTGGTTCCAGCCACTAAAAATTCGCTATTGATTTTTTCTACCATGCTCACCAGGTCGTTATTACGGGCTGCGGTAAACGATTCAGGACGCACATACACCACATCGAAAATATCGTCAATGGTGCCATTGCCTAGCGCCGACTTGGAAACAATCAAACAATCCTCTTGATTAATGACATTTAAATCCAGTTTTACAGACTCTTCTTTAACAGCGATGGGTCTGATTTGAAGTAAATTAAAGGTGCCGCGTCCCACTCCAGGCGCTTGTAAATCAACAGCAAATTCAATTTCAACCGGATTTCCCATTTCCCGTTCTCCCAACTTTAGCACTTTTTGAAGAATTTCTGCAATGGGATAACTATTGTGCTTCAGAATATTAGAAAAGGTAATCAGTTTTTTACCCCCATCACTATATCCATCTCGAATTACATGGTTATGCAAGTCGTACGTAGATGAAATATCACGAATGGCATTATCCTGGTCAGCAGCTTTAACTTTTAATTTCAGTAAATTGGTACTGTCGTTTGGCGTGGGAATAAAAGTATCCAATTTTAAATCCAGAGCGAAAAACTCCTTTTGAGTTTCCCTCAGGGTCATATCTGGATTGGATGTTTGTAAAATATTTCGGGGATAATTGGGGCTAAACCTCAAAGAAAGCCCTCCATCAACAATGTACTTTCCTAATCCTAATGCTAAACTCACCGTACCATCTTCGGGTTTACATGGAGCAATGGGATAGTAATCAATGGAACGTGCAACCCCTGAGAAGGTAGGATAAAACCGATCGCCATAAGCTGTTCCACAAACCTCCTGAATAACAATGGCCATTTTTTCCTCATCAATCACATTGGAAGTCGCCGTCATATAGGCTTTACTGTCGTGATAATAAGCCGAGGCATATACTGCTTTAATAGCAGTACACATCATTTCGAACATCTTGCTGCGATCTTCTTCGATAAGCGGCAACATGTAGGTATTATAAATTCCGGCAAATGGCTGATAATGTGAATCCTCCAGCAAACTACTCGAGCGAATAGCCACAGGCTTAGTCAGCGCCACCGAGATAGTAAACAAATCACCATACACATGTTGCGGAAGAGAAGCTTTGAGAAAATTGGCCAGAATGTCCTCGTCGGATAACTCATTGGAAAAGGCAATTTGATAGAGCTTATTCATGTCCATGAACTCATCAAATACATCCGTACCCAAAACCACCGTTTTCGGAATGGCAATTTCCATTTTCTCAAAATGGTCGTATAGTTTATTTCGGTTAATCAGCGAGTCGAGAAACGCCAATCCCCTGGCCTTTCCACCAATAGATCCTTGTCCGATACGTGAAATACTAAAATAATTATCAAAATTATCCCGATTAAAGGAAGATATCACACCCCGGGCTTTGGCCATTCTGAACTCAGCAATGGAATCGTAAATAAACTTTTTAGTTTCCTCACAATCGTTGAAGTCGTCAGATTTAAAGGCCCTGAACAATTCAGCTAGCGGAAATAACGCCCTGGCTCTAAGCCATTTCGAAAAATGATCGCGTTCGATATGGTAGCGAAGTGAAGCTGTGGGTATTTTATAAACCTTTTCCTGCAAATCCTTTAAATCGCGTGCACGCCCTACTACAATGCCCATGTGAGGATCTTTAAATACAAAATCGCCAAAAGCAAAGTATTCTTTTATGAATTCGCGCAAGTCAAAGGTCAGACTTTTGGAGTTTTTATCTAAAAAACCCACCCTTATTTCTTTGGCTTTAAACCTATTATTCGGATCAGATGATTGAAGCAAGACTGGTGTGTATTTGTTGTCTTTTTTAATCTTCTTACTTAATTTAAACCCAGCCTCTTTGTCCATCACCCCAGCTTTATCACTAGGATAAGAAATATCTGAAACAACCCCCAATAAATTGTGTTTATATTTTTCGTAGAGCGCCATTCCCTCTGCAAAATTGGTTGCAAGAAGTACTTTAGGACGACCGCGCATACGCAGCATACGCTGATGCTCATTAAGCCCTTCCGAAACGAACGATTGCGACTGCTGGAAAATAATTTTGTACATGATGGGAAGGTAACTCGAATAAAAACGGATATTATCTTCAATCAGGATAATGGTTTGAACTCCCACCTCCATCACATCATGTTCAACATTCATTTTATCCTCGATCAGCTTGATGATGGCCAACAAGATATCTGCATTACCTAACCAACTGAATATATGATCGATAGAATCATGCTGAAGCTTGGTAACTTTCAAACTAGCTTCACGCGAAAATGGAGTCAGCATTACGATGGGAACCTCCGGGTACTTCGACTTGATATTTTGTGCCAACACGAAAGTATCTTGTTTTTCAACACTCAACATAGTAATAACCAAATCGATATTTTCCTCTTTCAGGATCTTCATGGCCTCCTTGCGGGAGGTAGCCTTAAAAAACTGAGGAGGATAACGCAAACTCAATGAGGTATATTCCTGAAATATTTGCTCATCAATCCGTCCGTCCTCTTCCAACATAAAAGCATCGTACACACTGGAAATCAGCAATACGTGATATATACGTATCTTCATTAAGTTGGTAAAGGAGGCATCGCTATCGTAAAAGCTTTGCTTAAGCAATTCGGCCTTTTTATCAATCATTAGCGGGGGTTTTGAATAGTTCACAAATATATGGAATCTGGTTGGTACACTTTACTGCCGTTGCATTAAAATATCCAATATGAAATCTCCATAAATGGAATATAATGAAACAAAAAGCAGTGTCCTGATTAGAAATAGCTTAAAAAACCATCGCTAACCAGGACACGAATGAATTCAATTATTATGCTATCCTTTAGTTTAAATAATGAATCTCTGTGGAGAATATAGTAATATCAACATACAAAAACGAGGTAAAACTAACCACATTGACAATCGCCATGACCTTGGCCACGCTTTTCAGCAGGATTTCCGCAAGCCGGGCAATCTTCGGTGTATTCTTTGTTGTGACTGTGTCCATGATGAGAGTCATCAGAACTACAACATCCACCCCCGCCATGACCATGACCACCGCCACCACAGCATGAGTCTTCTTCTTTAGATTCATTGCTACTACAACCGCAACCTGATCCGCATCCACCCTTAGGGGCAAGATCAGCTTCAGTAATTTCACGCACACCCAAAACGGTTCCTGCTACCCAAAGGTTTTTACCACAAAGTGCATGGTTAAAATCCATGCGAACACTTTCATCGGTAATTTCGGTAACCTTACCATTCATGGGATTTCCCTGGCTATCCATCATAGCGATTTCGTTGCCAAGAAAGAGCAAGTCTTCTTTGACAGCACCATTCACCATAAAGGCAGTTTTAGGAACGTTTACAATGAGCTGTTCATTGTAAACCCCAAAAGCCTCTTCAGGAGTAAGTGAAAATTCAAAATTCTGACCAGGTTCAAGTCCGGCCATATGAGTCTCGAAACCCGGGATCATGCGTTTGTAACCAAAAATCATTGAACGCGGATTTTGACTATCCGCAAACTCAATCATTTCGCCTTGTTGGTCATCCAATTTTATCTTGTAAGCCACTTCGGCTACGGTATTCTGGGTAATTTTCATAAAAATCGATCGTTTAACATGAATTTGGCTGCAAAACTACGCAAACAAATTTATTTAGATCGGTTTTAAACTGTTAAAATGTTGTGA